>JBGUQP010000061.1:0-15000 GCA_045131145.1 Lachnospiraceae bacterium
CATTAAGGGCAATAAGTACCGACGACTGCACACCGCCTATCCTGAAAAAGATCGATAATATAAAGGAATACAGATACTGGGACGGATAGATGCACATATGATCTATCATATCCATTCCCTTTTCGGCAAGCGTGCCCTCTTTCATCAGGGCAGCTGCCCTGTAGAGAACGGTTTCCTCTCCGGGTACCGTTGATTTGTAGGCCATTCTGAAGGTCAGAAAAAGATACGACAATAAGCACAGAAGAAGGATCTCGACAAAATTCCACATAGTGTTGTCCCTGATCTCTCCCGTGATCTCGATTAGCTTGGTGACCAGACTCAGCAATACAAATGCAAGTATCAGTATCCCGCCGAAGATTATAACGTAAAATACTCCGCCGCTTTGTACTATGATCTGGTTATAAACTGAAATAAAAAAGATATATCCCAGTACCACCAAGGATGCTATACTTATGATTTTTACATACAGATCCTTATTGGAATTCATATACTCTCTTAATATATTTTTTATGCCAACGCCTGTTCCAGATCGGCGATGATATCATCCGCATTTTCAATTCCCACGGAAAACCTTATTAGGTCTGGCTGAACCCCTGCCTCCAGCAGCTGTTCATCCGTCATCTGACGATGTGTATGGGATGCCGGATGAAGCACACAGGACCTTGCATCGGCCACGTGAGTTACTATGCTTATGAGCTTTAACCTGTCCATAAAGTCAATACTTGCCTGTCTGCCGCCCTTGATACCGAAGCACAGTACTCCGCAGGTACCGTTTGGCATATATTTCATTGCCAGTTCATGATACTTATCATCGGGAAGGCCCGGGTAGGAAACCCATGCAACCTTCTCATGATTCTTAAGATATGTTGCTGCCTTGAGAGCATTCTCACAGTGGCGCGGCACCCTTAAATGCAGGGTCTCAAGGCCAACATTCAGAAGGAAGGCATTCTGGGGAGCCTGAATGGAACCAAGATCCCTCATAAGCTGGACCGTAGCCTTGGTTATATAAGCTCCCTTGCCGAACTTCTTCGTATATGTAAGGCCGTGATAGCTCTCATCAGGGGTTGTAAGTCCCGGGAACTTATCGGCATATTTCTCCCAGTCAAAATTACCGCTGTCGACAATGGCCCCTCCCACGCACATGGCATGACCGTCCATATATTTGGTCGTTGAATGGGTAACTATATCGGCCCCCCACTCAAAAGGTCTGCAGTTTATCGGCGTTGCAAAGGTATTGTCAATGATAAGGGGAACCCCGTGTGAATGTGCTGCCTTGGCAAACTTCTCGATATCAAGCACAACAACCGCGGGATTTGCGATCGTTTCAGCAAGTACACACTTGGTATTCTCCCTGAACAGACTGTTTATCTCTTCAATATCCGCATCGGGATCGACTACCGAACACTCTATGCCCATCTTCTTCATTGTTATGGTAAGAAGGTTGAATGTTCCTCCGTATACCTTGGATGACATGATAACATGATCACCTGCTTCGGCTATATTGAACACTGCATAATAATTGGCTGCCTGACCGGAAGATGTGAGCATAGCCGCAACACCTCCCTCAAGGGCACGTATCTTATCCGCAACATAGTCATTGGTGGGATTCTGAAGTCTTGTATAGAAGTAACCCGAATCCTCAAGGTCAAAGAGCCTACCCATGGCATCCGATGTATCATATTTGAATGTCGTACTCTGATATATGGGCAGTACCCTGGGCTCACCCGTCGTCGGCTTCCATCCCGCCTGTACGCATAATGTTTCAATATTGAAGTTATCACTCATCCTTAGGTTTCCTCCCGGATCTGTTACATATATCTGTCCTTAAGTGTATATACCATATCAGAATACAGCTTCTTACATTCTTCGTATTCACCCGATTCAATAAGCGTTATACATGGATCTATATATCGGCTGAATATTGTCTTATAGGTAGATGCCGCTTCGTCCGTCTTGTTTATCCGGTTAACGATCGTGGGTGCTATGTTATAATATGTGTCTACCACATCCCTGCCCTCATCACTCCCAAGAAGGTAGTGATCCCTGTAATCCCTCAGGGTTTTCAGTTCATAGCAGTCATCATCCTTGTCAAGGCTCCTGCAAACGGCAGTTGTGATATAACACAGCTTACGCTTGAAACCGCCGTCGATCTCCTCAAAGGTTCCGACCGACAGTTTTGTTCCCTTAAAAGCATCGTTCCAGGCATCTGCCATGGCCTGGGCCAGCTCCTTACATGATTCACGTCCCGCATTTACAAGTGCCGGAAAAACATAGACTGTAAGGACCATATTGTTATCAAGAAGGAAGTGTTCCTTCTCGGATTTCTTCTTAAGCTTCTCACATTCCCCTTTTGAATGAGCCGCGAATTCACCCGCCAGGGCGCTTATATACGCCTTCTTATCCTCACTCGAAGTATAACCTTCATCTATGCTTGAAAAAAGGGAACTGTATTTTTCGCAGTAGTCCTTAAAGGCATCCTTGTAGGTGTCCTTATTGAACAGCTTCATAAGGGGCTGATTGTTAAACAGCATTCCCGAAAGTTCTGTATTTATGTCCATCTTATAATCCTTTATCAAACAATTCCAGCACAGCACCGTACCGACTCAAAACACTTCGTGTTTTTCGTGGCACGGTATTGTTCCTTCTTCATCATTCGTTCCAGCACCGTACCGACTCAAAACACTTCGTGTTTTTCGTGGCACGGTATTGTTCCAATACAAGGATACAGCAGTCATGTCTCTTACATGCAAGCATGACGAGCCATGCCTGCTGTATCCATGTGCTGTAACGAATTACTCATCCCAGTTATGATAAACGGCCTGTACGTCGTCATCTTCATCGAGAAGATCAAGCGTCTTCTGAATGTTCTTGATGGCGGTTTCATCGGTAAGGGTAACCCAGGTCTGAGGGATCATTGTAACCTCGGCCTCTGCCATCTTAATACCCTGCTCTTCAAGGGCCTGCCTTACGTCCGAAAATGAATCCGGATCGGTGAGAATCTCGTAGCTGTCCTCCTCGTCCGAGAAATCCTCGGCTCCGGCATCAAGGGCTGCCATCATAAGATCATCAGGATCCATGTCGCATTCTTCCTTATCAATGATGATCTGACCCTTCTTATCGAACATAAAGGATACGCATCCCGGCGTTCCGACATTACCGTAGCCCTTGGTAAAGGCACTCCTTACGTTGGCTGCCGTTCTGTTCTTATTGTCCGTAAGGGCATCTACTATAATGGCTATTCCGTTGGGTCCGTAGCCTTCGTATGATACATATTCATAATTTACACTGTTTGCATCGCCTGCAGCCTTCTTAATACCACGGTCTATCGTATCATTGGGCATATTGTTCGCCTTGGCCTTGGCGATAACATCACGGAGCTTGCTGTTGTTATTGGGATCCGGACCGCCTTCCTTGACAGCAACTGCTATCTCACGGCCTATTATCGTAAAGATCTTACCCTTTGCAGCATCGTTCTTTTCTTTCTTATGCTTGATGTTCGCGAATTTCGAATGTCCTGACATATTTATTCCTCTTTCTCTCTTCTTTGCACTAACGTTTATAGTAACATTATTTCATGGATTTAACAAGCATAATCACACATACTTGCGGGGTACTCTGTCGGAAATACCGCATACAAGCTCATAATTAAACCGGCCGGAAAGAGCTCCGAGTTCTTCCGCCGTAATTGAATTCCCGCCGCTGTTGCCAAGCAGGACAACCTCATCGTATTCACTTGCCTCGGGAATATCGGTAACATCCACCATAAGCTGGTCCATGCACACACGTCCAAGTATCGGGGCTTTTTTACCCTTTATCAGGACATAACCCCTGTTTGATAAGGATCTCGGATATCCGTCGGCATAACCTACGGGTATTGTTGCAACCCTCGTTGTCTTGTCCGTCTTATATATCCCGCCGTAGCTTATCTCCCTTCCGGCAGGAAGCTCCTTGATATAAACAACTGAACTCTTAAGGGACATTGCCGGTTCTAACTTAATGGGTTCCATTACCTCGTCTCCCGAAGGTGAAAGGCCGTACATGGTAATACCGGCCCTTACTAGATCCATCTTTGCTTCGGGCATTGACAGAATGGCTGCCGAGTTGGAGCAATGAAGCTTCTCCGGAATAAGCCCCGATTCCCTGCACTTATCGGTAAAATCTTTAAAGCGCGCAAACTGTGACCTTGCCGCTGTCTTATCATCCTCATCAGCCCTTGCAAAATGAGTAAACATACCTTCAACATCAAGCATATCGTAAGAGGCTATCTTAACCGCTGTCTTTACACCCTCATCATCACAGGGAAGGCCTATCCTTGACATTCCGGTATCGATCTTTATATGTATCTTGCATCTCTTTCCTGCCGCCCTTGCCGCTTCACTTAACTGAGCGGCTGTCTCCTCCTTGAAAACCGCAGGGCGTATTGACAGCCTGATCATGTCTTCGTAATTATCCGGAAATGTATATCCCAATACCAGGATGGGCTTCTTGATACCGCCGTTTCGTAATTTAAACGCTTCCTCCGCGGTAGCCGTGGCATACCCGAATACCGAGTCTATCTGCTCAAGACGGACTGCTATCTGAAGGGCACCATGACCGTAACCGTCCGCCTTGATGACCGCAAGCATCCCGGTCCCTCTCTTAAGCAGTCCTTCCATGTTCTTTATATTGTTTTCAATGGCATCAAGCGAAATCTCAGCCACTACTCTCTTCTTACTCATCTACTGCCTCCAGCAGGGTTTTAAGCTCTCCTATAAGATCGGTCACCATAAGACCCGAACGGCCTGTCTTCAGCCTGGCCGCATCACCTGCGGATCCATGAAGATAACAGGAATAAACAGCAGAATCAAAAGCATTCAGTCCCCTTCCCAGAAAGGCTGCTATGATCCCGAACAGGCAGTCACCCATTCCGGCAACCGCCATACCGTTATTTCCGGTTATATTGATGCAGCACTCACCTTTTCGCGATGAGATTATCGTTCTTGCATCCTTGGTGACACATGTAAGGCCAAATGTTTTGGCACATTCTATCGTCTCTTCTATAAGCTCCTTCTTTATCTCTTCCCTGTCTTTCTCAAGAAAACGTGAAAACTCAGCTACATGCGGGGTGATGATGATATCACGCTCTATACCCTTCTTCAGGGTAAGCTTATACTTCTTGAGGATAACAAGGGCATCCGCGTCAATGACCAAAGGGCCCGTTGATTTGAAAAATGCGAATTCAAAAAGCTCTTTGGCTCTCTTATCCTTACCTATACCCGGCCCTATCGCGGTAACATCGGCCCAGTTTACTGCCTCTGCCAGCTTCTCATGATCTATCGTATCATCATAGGTATCAACGATGGCTTCGGGAAGCTTTTCGTTTATAAGCTGTCTGTTGGCTTTATGGGTAAAAACCCTTACCATTCCTGCTCCTGCCTTAAAGCATGACAGTGCCGAAAGATAGACACATCCACCCATTGTCTCGCTCCCGGCTATGATAAGAACCTTTCCGAAGGTCCCTTTATTGGAATGGTCCGGTCTCTTAAGTCCCTTTACAGACAGGAAATCCTTCCTGGTCACGAACTTAAGGGACGGTTTATTCTCTTCAAGGGATTCGTCAGTGACTCCGATATTGGCCAGCATGATCCTGCCGGCATATTCGGCTCCCGGATACATGAGTAGTCCCCTTTTGTAATATGCAAAAGTCACTGTCATATCGGCCTTTATGGCGGCTCCCATTACTTCTCCGGTCGTTGCGTTTATTCCGGACGGTATATCAACGGCAACTATTTTGGTCCCGTTATCCTTGAATGAGTTTATTCCTTCTATAAAAGCAACCGTATCCTTCTCAAGTTCCCGGTTAAGGCCTATTCCGAAGATCGCATCAATTATAAGTGAGTATTCATCATCCATAACAGATGACCTTATGGGTATCCCGTAGCTCTTAACACTCTCAAGGTTCTGCATGGTCTCGGGACCCATATGTACGGGAGAGCCGGCTAACAGTATATCAACCTTGACCTTTCGTTCATGCAGAAGACGTGCAATAGCCAGCCCGTCGCCACCGTTATTTCCGGATCCGCATACCACGAGTACACGCTTCAGGCTGAATTTATCATGAATTATGGCAGCAACGAATTTAAGTGCTGCCCGCTCCATGAGTACCTGTGACGGAACATGATAATTCCTTATGGTATACTCATCGGCATTCTTCATTTCTTCCGCAGTAAGTATGTATTCCAAGTCTATTCTTCCTTCTTCTCAGTCTTCTTATCGTCTTCCTTCTTTTCCGGCTTCTTAAGGGTCGGCTCATAGCGGAGATCAAATATCTCCATTACATACGGCCCGAAGATATCATGCATATAGGTGTACAGGTCGGCATTCTGGAATTCCTTTTCCTGCTTTTTAATGATGTTCTTCTTAAGCTGGATCCTGACCTCGTGTATCCAGTCCGCTATTTTTTCTATCTCATCTGTGTTTTCGGACAGGGTCTCATAACATAAGGCCATGGTCTGTAACATCAGTTCCTTGTTAATGCTGTCGATCTGCCTCGGGAGTTCCAAGAGTTCATCCTCCAGGGCATCCATCTTTTCATTTGATTCATTGATAAGCCGCTTGCTGTCGCTTACCTTCTTCTCGGACTTATCATCGGAACCGTCCATTGAACTCACGATATTATTCATGAGTTCACCCTTGAGCTTCTTAATGTTCTTGATCTCGGTATTGATCCTTCCCTGTTTCTTCAACAGTTCGGTCAGCTCCTTCTCAAGCTTTTCGATCTCGGGAGTTATCCCGGCTTTCTTGAAGAGTTGATGCCATTTACTGTCAAGGATCAGTACCGGTATTTTTTTGTCTGCCAGTGCGGCTTTGAATTTCTCCTCGGATATAGGCATATTGACCTCCTATCCCTGTTACTTATCCTGCTTTTTACTTATATTATAGGATAACCTCATAAGGCTCTCCGACAGATGTACATTCTCTACCTCTATATAATCGGGAACATTAAGGTCTATATGGGCGAAATTCCATATTCCCTTTATCCCATAGGAAACAAGCTCCCCGGCCACTTTGGCAGCACCTGCTTTGGGGATGGTCAGGACTGCTATATCTATATCATTTTCCTTCATGAAAGCTTCTATTTCTTCCATGGGGCGGACACTTATCCCGCGGATGATCTTCCCGTATATGGCCTGATTCTGGTCAAAGATGCCCTTGATTATAAAACCTCTCTTCTCAAAATTCACATAATTGGCCAGGGCCTGGCCAAGATTCCCCGCTCCGATGAGGATAAGATTATGTTTACGGTCCACCCCCAGTATATTTCCTATTTCATCATACAGATACTTGACATTATAGCCATAGCCCTGCTGGCCGAAACCGCCGAAGTTATTGAGATCCTGCCTTATCTGACTTGCAGTGACCTTCATAAGTTCCGAGAGTTCCTGCGATGATATCCTCTCGACACCCTCGTCATTCAATTCACCAAGATATCTGTAATACCTGGGCAGCCTGCTTATTACCGCCTTGGATATGTCCCGTACTTCCACTTTATCTCACCTGTTCTTACTCGTATGATTCCAAAGTCTTCCTTATTGCCTTGATAAAGTCAAGGCTGTTAAGGACAGTAGGAGAATCAAGCGTGGTTATAAGGGCAAGGTCCCTGGTCATCCTGCCTGATTCTATTGTCTCGATGGTTGCCTTTTCGAGCTTATCGGCAAATGCCGCAAGATCGGCAAGTCCGTCAAGCTCACCCCTTTTCCTTAATGCTCCGGTCCACGCAAAAATGGTTGCAACCGAATTGGTTGATGTCTCCTCTCCCTTTAAGTACTTATAGTAATGGCGCTGAACCGTTCCGTGCGCAGCTTCATATTCATAAACACCTGTGGGAGATACAAGGACCGATGTCATCATGGCCAGTGAACCGAAGGCCGATGAGACCATATCACTCATCACGTCTCCGTCGTAATTCTTGCAGGCCCATATCATACCGCCCTCGGACCTCATTATCCTGGCAACGATATCATCAATAAGTGTATAGAAAAACTCTATTCCCGCAGTCTCAAACTTATCCTTATATTCTTTCTCAAATATTTCCGCAAACACATCCTTGAAATGATGATCGTACTTCTTGGATATCGTATCCTTTGCTCCAAACCACAGATCCTGCTTACGGTCAAGTGCATAATTAAAGCAGCATCTTGCAAAGGCTTCAATGGAAGGTGTGCAGTTATGCACTCCCTGGATCACGCCGCCCTTTTCATCAAAATCATGAATGAGCTGTCTTGTCTCCCTGCCGTCAGGTCCGGTAAAAACAAGCTCGGCCTTACCTGCTCCCTCGATATGCATCTCGGAATTAAGATATATATCACCGTAGGCATGTCTTGCTATCGTAATGGGTTTCTTCCAGTTCTTTACATAAGGTTCGATACCCTTTACTATGATCGGAGCACGGAAAACCGTACCGTTAAGCATGGCACGGATGGTACCGTTGGGACTCTTCCACATTTCCTTAAGGTCGTATTCCTTAACTCTGGCCGCATTTGGTGTGATAGTCGCACACTTGACAGCAACCCCGTACTTCTCGGTAGCCTTTGCAGAATCCTTCGTCACCTGGTCGTTCGTTTCATTCCTGTACTTAAGTCCCAGATCGTAGTACTCGGTCTTAAGGTCTATAAAGGGGGTCAGAAGTTCATCCTTGATCATCTGCCACAGTATCCTGGTCATCTCATCCCCATCCATCTCGACAAGGGGTGTTTTCATCTCAATCTTGCTCATTTTTCTCTCCCTGCTCAGTATTTGTTTATGTTTTTATTTGGCCTTCCCGTGTTTCTCAACATGCATCTGCGGTATATTAAGATCCGTGCATGTCTGTGAAATGATGCTAACAAGCTCATCATTTGTCATTACCGTAACACGTCCGTCCTCATATTCGCTGTCGACGATCTCCTTGATACGTTTAACAAGCGGTGAATTCTTGTCAACATGCTTCTCTTCCGGAAGCTTATAGTAAGTATTGATCCAATGTGCTATACCGGCTAGTCCGGATGTGTTTGAAACAGCACACAGCACCGGCCGGTTAAGAAACTTATCGGTATCGAAGATATTGTAGATCTCTTCATTCTTAAGGAGTCCGTCCGCATGGATGCCTGCCCTTGTAACATTGAAGTTCTCACCTACAAAGGGAGTCCTCGGCGGTATCCTGTAACCGATCTCCTTCTCGTAATACTCGGCCAGCTCGGTGATGATCGTTGTATCCATGCCGTTAAGGTCACCCTTAAGCTGGGCATATTCGAATACCATGGCTTCAAGCGGTGTATTTCCGGTCCTCTCGCCTATACCGAACAATGAACAGTTAACACCCGAGCACCCATACAGCCATGCCGTTGTCGAATTGGACACTGCCTTGTAAAAATCATTATGTCCATGCCACTCAAGCAGGTGGGGGTCCACTCCGGCGTGTTTGTTAAGTCCGTATATAATACCCTGTACAGACCTCGGAATAACTGCTCCGGGATAATTAACCCCGTAACCCATGGTATCACAGGCCCTTATCTTAATGGGTATCTTGTATTCTTCCATAAGCCTCATAAGCTCAAGGCAGAAGGGAATTACATATCCGTAAATATCCGCCCTGGTTATATCTTCAAGATGGCACCTTGGGCTTATCCCTTCCTCGAGACAGTCCTTTACGATATTGAGGTAATGGTCCATGGCCTGGCGCCTGTTCATCTTAAGCTTATAGAAAATGTGATAATCCGAACATGATACAAGGATTCCCGTTTCCTTCATGCCTATCTCCTTGACAAGCTTGAAGTCCTCCTTGCTGGCCCTGATCCAGCTGGTTATCTCGGGAAACTGATATCCCCTCTCCATACATTTGTAAACCGCGTCCCTGTCCTTCTTGCTGTAAAGAAAGAACTCCGATGCCCTGATCATCCCGTTCGGGCCTCCAAGCTTATGGAGGTAATCGTATATGGTCACGATCTGTTCGGTCGTATAGGGAGCCCTGCTCTGCTGGCCGTCCCTGAAGGTCGTGTCGGTTATCCATATCTCCTTAGGCATATTGTGGGGTACGATACGGTCATTAAATGCTATCTTGGGAACTTCCTCATATGGGAAAAGATTTCTGAATACGTTGGGCGTTTCGACATCCGCCAGAATATACATATACTCCTCAAGTTCGAGAAGATTATTCTTGGGATTCATCCTCACAACCCTGTTTTCTGTTTTCATTACTGTGCTCCTTATATAATAACTATATTAGTGCCGGACTTAAAAGCCTGCACCTCTAAACATTATAACTTTAAATACTCAATTTGCAAGAGTACGGCTCTTACCCTTATAGAAAGCAAGCACGGCCGCCACGGCAAGCAATCCGATACCTATATACCATTTAAGGGCGATGTTTCCGACATCCCTGTTAAGTGTCCTTACTACAAGGCTCTGCGAATTTACGGCGAGAGCCTCTTCATTCTCAACCGAAAGCACATGCGTCTCTTCCTGCATGGTATAGAAAACAAACACCGAGAAATGTCTTGCTATAAACCTTATCTTGTCATTACCGCCATGATTTACGATCTCGCTTGATATTTCCTTAAGTTCACCGTTATCGTCTATAGCTCCCACATTTATTGAGGAAGCCAGAGTCAGACTGCCGGGGATAGGAAGTTCCAGATCCACATTCTTACCTGAAAGCCTTGATATCGGAATGCCCGTACTGTCTTCATACAGTGAAATATTAAGAGGTACCGCCTCTATCCCGTCAAGGCTTCCGTAACGTGATTCCAGTGCCAGATTACTTATATCTTCCTTATCCGAGGCATCACTTATCTTAATATGGTATCCGCCGTCCACTCCGCTCATGTTGGCAACCGCCCCTTCTTTATCCGGGCTTATTGAAGGATCCATGTATACTCTGACATTTCCTTCTCCCGTATCGGTAATACCCTGGAGTTCATCATCATCACCGCTGTCGTTCTTTAATTCATCTCCGTTCTCGGTATAAATCTTACCTTCATACATCTGGTCTTTTGACAGCACGCTGAAATAAGATACCCTGGCTTCATTCGGGATGAGCGCATCATCAAATCCCTTGAAGGCACCGGTCCGAAGCTCGTGTGCCGACAGTCTGGTGGCCGTATTCTTATATGAAGAAACCGGAATACTCTCGCCATCAAACATTACCGTATTTCCTTTATTGCCGGTATCAAATGCTCCCAGGCCTATACTCTTTACAGAAGCCGGTATGACCACTCCTTTAAGTCCCGTGTCCTTAAAGGCGCGGTCCTCAATGGTTTCAACCGTTTGCGGTAGAATTATCTTTCCCAGTCCCGTACAGCCCCTGAAGGCTTCCTCTCCTATTGTCAGAAGGCCTTCCGGAAGGGTTACACCCGTAATGTCTGTGTTTTCTGCAAAACAGCCGGGCCCTATCGTCTTAACAGAATCGGGAACCGTTATATCACCGCCCGGCCCTCCGTATGCAAGCAGTACCCCATCACCGACCGTGACAAACCCGTCAGCTCCCGATGACCTTATCATCCTATCAAGCCAGGGAGTGCCGCTGAAGGCTCCCAGTTCAACAGTCTCAACACTGTCGGGTATGGACACGGCCTCAAGATCCCTGCAGTTGTAAAATGCCGCATATCCTATATCCTTAACCCCCTGCGGGATGGAAATATCTTCAAGTCCTGTCCTTGCAAAAGCAAAATCACCTATTGCCTCAAGCCCCTGCGGAAGGGATGCCCCCGTAAGTGAATCCTCCCTGTAAAATGCTCTGTTTCCGATCCTTGTAATGCCTTCGGGGATGGCCATATTGCCGGAAACTCCTTCGGCTCCCGTAAGGGTTGTACCCACTGTCCTGTAGTTACCGTCCCTGTACACCTTATCACTTATCGGAACCGCGTCAGGTACCGAATCCTCATATTCCGAAACCTCAGGATCATACCCCTTGACCGGTATGCTCCTGTCTATCATGAGCATGGCACGTCCCCCAACTACCTTGCTCGATGCCAGTTCACCTGGTGTTTTACTGTCCGAATAATCCGGAGTCATCGAGCTCACATAAGGCATATTGTCTATCTGTTTTTTTTCAACAGCCGAACCCGATACCGTCTTATCGAATGTGTTGGAACTGACCGTATCGATATAGTCCGCAAATAGCTGTTCCGGTACATTCTCCTCCTCAATCTTACGTTCCGCCTCACCCGCATCATAATAATTGACGGTCACACCGTCCGTAAGGTAGAAGGCCTTTTCGTCAATATATCCGAGAGTATCGGGCACTGTTACGTTCTTAAGGCTGTAACAGTCAGCGAATGAATAAGGCATGAGTGACTCTACCCTGTACGGGAGGTCCACCCTCTCAAGTCCCGGGCAGTTGGCAAAAGCATACTCCGGTATTTCCTTAAGCTTCGAAGATAAGGCAACATCCGTAAGCTGGCCTGAACCCCAGAAGGCATACTCGTCTATCGCTTCAACGGTTGAGGGCATGTTATATGAGGACTTGGTCCTTCCCGCCAGATATTGAACCACCCTTGTTCCATCCTTGGAGTAAAGGACGCCGTCAACGCAGATGAAGGAAGGATTGTTTGTGGCAACCGTTACAGTCGACAGTTTGGGACAGCCTGCCAGTGCACCTGAGCCTATCTCCTCGCACCTAGACGGAATGTTTATATACTTAAGCTGCTCACAACCCGAAAAAGCGCTGGAGCCTATAGCCCTAACGCTTTCCGGTAAAACAGCCTGTATAAGAGACGTGCAGTTCTCAAATGCCGCAAAATCAATGTTCCTCACCGACTCCGGCATGATCACCTTAACAAGGGATTTATTCCCCGCAAAGGCTTCCTTGCCTATGGTCTGTATGGTATTCGGAAGTGTAAGTATATCTTCATGTCCGCTGTATTTGATAAGCGTCGAACCGTCAATCTCAAAATCACCCTTCTGCACCGATGCATATGGTGATTCCTTTGGCATACACATGATCATTACTGCAGTGATACTTAAAAGAACAGCGATTAACCTTCTAATCTTTTTCCCCATTTTGCTCCCCTGAAATCCCGCTAAAGTACCGGTTTTGCCGGTCGCGGCAACAAATGATCATACAGCTGCAACAGCTTCCTCGGAATCGCGCTTCAAGAACATAAAGAGCGCTGCCGCGATAAGTCCCGTAACAAGAAACCATTTGGGATGTATCGGGTCTGCTGTCTTGGGTGTCGAATCCAATACTCCCGCTTCGGTAAGGTTAGCGGTGTCTACATAGACAACATACGGCGAGAAATGGCTTGCCGTGAAGGTCATACAGGGAACCGAATTTATTACCGTGAATTTGGGGGCCATCTTCTCAAGGCTCCCGCCCGCAGTACTTCCTATTTTATTGTTTCCTCCGTAGATGGCCAGATCGTCCGGTATGGGGAGTGTAACGCTCACCGTAACACCGGCCGGCACAGGTGATATCTTGTTTGTTCCGGTCGAATCGTAAAGGCTTATATCTATAGGAAGATACTTGATGTTCTCCAGTGACCCGAATTCCTTGGTAAGAGCAGCGGTTGCACAGTCATTGGCCTCCTGGGTCTCGGATATCTTGACAACATAATTGTCACTCGACCCGTTAACCCTGGCAGACATCTTGCCTGTATCCGTGATCCCCTTAGCGGATGAAACCACATTGGTCCTTCCGCCCGTGGTTGCCGTGTTCCCTCTGCCGGTTCCCGCACTGCCTCCGTTTATAAGCCCTGAAGCCGCTGCAGGCGAAGAAGCATACCCGCTTATCACAATAGGAACTGTCGACGAATTAAGAGTCGACGAATTCGAGCTTGATCCGGTAGAACTCGATGATGAAGAACTCGACGAACTCGATGATGAAGAGCTTGATGAACTCGAGCTGCTGCTTGAAGTAGTCGTGCCTCCCCCTCTCTGGGAAGAGGACGTCGTAGTGGTCGTCGATGACGAACTCGTCGTGGTTGTTGTACTTGTACTCGAGCTGCTGCTTGAAGAATCACTGGATGACGAGGTCCCCGGATCCGGTGATGAGCTCTTATGTTTAAAGACCACATCTTCCTTGATATGGTTTATATCGACCGTCTGGGCTCCGGGCGGATAATATACTTCCCACAGGGCCGGATCGCCCATGCCTTCGGGCGGTATTGCCCTACCGTTCTCCTTGACATACTGGAATGTATCCGGAGGATCACCCGCAAGCAGGACCGCACCGTATTCATCCAGGAAGTCTACTCTGAACATATTATCTATAGGCCTGAATTCGATATCATCACCAAGGTCTTTATGCTTCTCCACGTATTCCTCCGGCGCATAACCCCGATAACCGTAAACCGTGGGAGTTCCGGACATATCAAAAGCATCATCGCTTATGTCCACGTTCTTGCTGGGTATGGTCACCTTATATGGTTTGCACAAGCCGGTAAAGGCATAATCACTTATACTCCTGATTTCATTCGGGAGTATGATATCGCTTAGATTCTTGCAGTTATTGAAACAATAACTCGGTATCCTCTCAACATGGATGGCTGACGACAGGTCCACCTGTGACAGATACGGGCAGTTCTTGAAGGCATTGGATGCAATCTTGGTCACCTGGGCCAGGGTAGGATCATTTTCGTAATTGATCCTTGGCTCATTGATCTTATTCTGATTATTCCGAAGCTTGTCATTGCCCCGTCCGTACAGCACCTCCTCAAGGGTGGTATCCGTACCGTCATAGCTGTATATTATACCGTTTTCGCACCAGTAGTATTTATCGTTTTTAGTTGCGCTTTCTTTTGGATTTTCGTTTGTGAAAACTACGTTCCACAGGCTGCTGTCGGGAGTCCCGTTCTTCCAGTTATAATTGTCGTCATCATAATCAAAGAGGAAGGGCCTTACTCCCATATCTGTTATATTCTGGTCGAAGACTACTTCTTCAAGGTATCTGTCATCCTTAAAGACTCCTTCATCCTTGGGCAGCTTGGTTACATTGAGCTCGATCTTCCTTACATAACTGCCGTAATAGTCCGTAGTGCCCTGAAT
>JBGUQP010000062.1:0-3239 GCA_045131145.1 Lachnospiraceae bacterium
AGGGTTGGAGAATTGGCATTGCTTAAGCTCAATGACTTTTCACTGGGATATAAGCTTCAAGTTCAGCGAACTTTATCTAAGGCTAAGGACAAAAACGGCAAGTCCCACAGAGTGATATCGGAGTATGCTAAGACCGAGACCAGTGAGAACGAGGTAATGTTATCCGATGATGCAATTGATGTACTTAATCATATTTTGAAATTAAGGGAGATTGCAGGAGAGACCGGAGAATGGCTGATGGAAGAGGGTGGAGCATACATTTCGGACACGAAGTTTGATAAATGCCTTCGAAAGCTCTGTAATGAATTGGCCATCCCGGAAAGAAGCTGCCATAAGCTGCGTAAGACTTATTGCAGTGAGTTGTTGGATATGGGTGTGAGCGAGAAAGTAGTTCAGAACCAGATGCGCCACTCCGATGTAAGAACAACTCAGAATCATTACAACTACTGTGTCAAGACTGAGAAAGCAAAGAGAGATGCGATAAATAAAGTTAGGAGATTAAGTTCGGCATTTTAGCTCTAGTTGTCGAAATGATTGTCTGTAAATCAATGAGTAGCGTAAACCATGAAAATACTGGGATTTGATTTGAATTTACACTTCGAGTCCCGTCTCGCGCTCTCTAGAAACCCCGTAAAATAAGGCTTTACGGGGTTTTTTGATTGCGTTCACCTGCGTTCACCTGTCTCTAAGGTGCGTTTTAGGCGATTTCCTGATCATTATCATCTAAGATGCATCCCTGTTCAAGTTTCTGAGCCCTTGTATTACTGTCAACGATATCCCTTATATAATCCCATGTCTGCTGTGAGCTTGCATGACCAAGCTGAGCCTGTATGGTCTTGATATCAATGCCGTGAAGGTACTGGATGCTTGCATAAGTCCTTCTGCAGTCGTGAGGCGAGCGTTCCGGCACCGAATCCGTCATATGAAGGATATGCTGGATCTTCCTCAAACGATTGTCCATTGCCCTCAGATGGAGCTTCTCATCATCACTGTTGGGGTTAAGGAACAGGAATTCGCATATGGTATCCTCAATAACCCTCATAGAAAGAACCTTCTTAAATATCATTTTTGCATCGGAATTAAGAAAAACTGTTCTTTCAGAGTTATCCTTACAGTGATCAAGGATATCATAGGTCTTAGTCTGTTCCATCCTGTCAACATACATGATGCCCCTGTCCAGATCGATATCTGAGACTTTAAGGGCAAGCAGTTCTCCGGAGCGCAGTCCTGTAGTTATAAGGGCTGCTATCGCAAGATTAAGATAATCCGCATTATCAAGTGAATATCGTATGATCTTTACAGCTTCGGATTCACTGAAGGCAAGTTCCTGTTCTTTCTTGCAGCCTTTTATGAAGACTTTCTTGCCCACCATCTTGCATTTGCGGAATTCGGAAACCTTATCCCGTATGTTTATGCAGTTGATATGGTTGTATACACAGTAATCGTTGATCTTATTGAGTGTGCTGGTTGCGTTGTTAAAGGCCTTAGCCTTTATGCCTTCTGATAACATTGCCTGAAGGCATTCCCGTATATCCTTTTCACACAGGGCTGATATCTTCTTGTCCTTAAAACCTGCAAAATACTTATTGAATGTCTGCCTGTGCCTTGAGGCAGTCAAAGGATTAAGATCGAGCAGTGCCATGTCAAGGATATCGTATACCGTAGTCTTATCCCTTATCTCTATTTCAAGATAATAAGCGATTATCTTGTCATAAAGGGAATCGAGTGACTTTGCACTTACTTTGTGCGAATGATTACGGTTGTTCGGTTCCAGCTTAGTATAATATAGTGTTGAATCTCCCTTCTGTATCTCCTTGATAGGATATACGCTGTTGATATGTTTTTTTAGTATCTTCTCACGTTTATTCATAATATAATCGCGAGTCAATTCTTCACCATCGATTATAGCGCGGTGAAGTATATTTTTGTCAATACGCTGATTTAAGCTCTCCATATTTTGATCCTTTCATAAGAAAAGCCCGGCAGAAGGCCGGTTAGACCTGCTGACGGGCAATAAAAAACTCCCGGAAGACCGAGAGTGTGGTTAGTGGTTATATTTCTGCATTTGTAAACGAAGTTTGTAAACCAACCTGTAAACGAGGGGTAAAAACTTTTTATCCCTGCAGGGAATACTATCTATTATTACTTTTTCTTTTTTTTTATATATTTATTGTTTACACGTTTACAAATGCCTGAAACGCAGTAAATAAGCGGCTTGTCGTGTAAACGAGCCTGTAAACGAGTGTAAACAGCCGTTTACAGATCCATTATCTGAATGGAACGTCCTTCAGGGCCTCTTCGGGGATATGGAAGAAACCGTCATCCTGTTCATGCCCCTTTCGGACCCATGATCTCTGCTGGCCGTATTTATCGAACCTGTGCTGGGGTCCCTGTTCCCAACCGGCAGCACATGTGATCATGATATCGTTTATGGCATTTAACTCCCATTTCTGCGGGGAATCGTATTCCGGATGACCAAGTGCCTCATGATAGAGCATCTTAGAGCATACATACTCTTCGATGGTCTCATCCAGGAATCCCAGGATGGCAGTGGCATCGGAATCCTCCGGTATGAACTCCTGATGGTGTTCCCTCATCTGCTCTGTCATTTCATCCGGCAGACATAACTTAAAGTCACCCTTCCTGTAGATATCCATGATCTCAGCCCACATCTGCAGGATATATGCTCTTGAAGCTTTTTCATCATCAAGGATATGGACCTCTGATTCCTCCGGATGGCATGTAATGGGAAGGAAGCGCCTGTTTCCGGACCTGTCCCCGGGAAGGAACTGCTTTTTATTGGATGTTCCCCCGAAAATACACTGCCTTGGCCTGTCAGCCGGATGAGTTTCATAAGGTACCTTATAGGTTTCCTTCTGACGGCTTATAAACGACTTGATCTCCTCGATGCTCTTGGCACTGCTCGTTGCGATCATCTCAGACATTTCAATGATCCAGTGTCCCTGGAGCTTTCGATAGACGTTGTCGTCATCAAGTTTCCTGATATCATCAGAAAACCATTCATCCCTGATAGCCAATATACGGAAGAAGGATGATTTTCCTGCCCCCTGTCCACCGACAAGGCAGAGCATGTACTCAAACTTGCATCCGGGATCAAACACACGCGATACTGCGCCCAGCATACAGAGCTTAAGCGATTCATAGGTAAGATCCGATGTATTGGCACCCAGGAACCTGTGAAGGGCATATCTTACACGTTCTGTGCCGTCCCAGACAAG
>JBGUQP010000063.1:0-2802 GCA_045131145.1 Lachnospiraceae bacterium
GTAAGTATATCGCCGGGTAAATAACGCCTTTTATAAATGGTGAACTGATTCCGTCTAAAAGAAAGACTTTGCACCCGTTTAAAATATCAATCTTGCCTTTCTTTTCACTGATTCTATCATATTCAACCGCAAATCTTAACTTTCTATGCACCTTGATATGTCCAAATATAAACCACATTATCAAAGAAACCAGCCCTATAAGCCAAATGGCTGTAAGAATCCTGATAATGCTAATTGGGGTTTCACTATAACTCACTACATTGCTCAAGTCTCCGTGCAATTCTCCCAAGGTGTATCCATTACCCGACTTTATTCCCATAGCCGTAAGTATACTGTCTGCAGGAAGAATACCGACATCCAAACTTATAAAACCCGGGATTACAAGCCGAACAGCAACTATGCCCCACAAAATATACCTTGTCCATTTCGGAGTATTGTGAAGCAATGCTCTTAATACCATAACCAATGGTATCATAATACAGGATATCATGCTTAGATCTGCTATCCTTAAAAATAGCTCTATCAGCATATTACTTCTCCCATTCTTTAAGCAACTTCTTTATAGCTTCTATATCTTTTTTATCCGGCTTTCTGACTGACGCAAATGCTACCATGAACTCCGGCAGTGAACCGTTAAATGTACGATCGATCATAATACTGCTTTGGTTTCCATAAAACTCATTTCTCGGAATAAGTGAGCTGATCATATAATTTTCATTTTTAAACAAACCTCTTAAACAAAGCTTCTTTAGGATGCAATAGGTTGTTGCTTTTTTCCAGCCAAGTTTTTCCTGGGCCAGTTTTACCAACTGTCCGGAAGGAAGAGGCTCATTCTCCCAAATGATATCCGCAAACTTCGACTCTATCACTCCTAAACTATAATCCTCCACATCAAACTCCTTTCTATCCATATCACTAACATTAGATATATAATATACTTTTTGATAAATTGGTTGCCAACCTTATATGGTAAGTATACTGCCAACCAACCATTATGTCAAGGATTTTTTTGATTATATAGATATGTATGCTGTCATTCGAAATATATCCATAAATCAAAAATATGGTCCAAATAAGAATCTTTCCTATTTGGACCATATAAATCTTGTTTATTCACCCGCTGCTTTGGCCGCATCCAGTGCTTCCTGGCGCTCCTTTTCCTCCTGATCGGCCTCGGCATTCCCGTCATCCTTCTTGCCGGCCTTTGCTGCTCTCTCTATCGCGAGGTTTTCCATATAATCTATGAGTTTCTCATTCTTGCCTTCCCACTCGGGGCATCTGCCGTCTCCCCTGTGATCGGGCAGATCGTAATGTTCATCCAGATACTTTGAGAACACGGTGGTAAATACCTTGGCTCCGTAGTAATTCAGATGCGAGCTGTCATAAAAATGATTAAATCTGTTAAACTTAAGCTCTCCGCTCTCACCGCTTTCTGCCTCTTCATCGGACAGATACCACTCCGGACCGGAATACATCACATACTTTACACCCTTCTCATCCAGGATCTTACATAAGGCATTGTTTCTCTTGCTCTCAACCTTCGAAAGATAATGAGGTGTATCCACAAACAAAACTTCTATATTATTCTTATTACAATAATCAAGTACCTCGTTCAGGCTGTCGATCGAAACTAAAGGCAGCTCCGTGGTCTCATCATTCCACTGGGGGATATCCAGAGTCTTAACCTTTAAGCTGTTCTTCTTATTAATATAGAAGCCGAGATATTTAGCCTCGGGACATCCTATCTGCTCAAACGGGTTAAATCCGTCATCGGCCCACATCCCGTGATACTGGATAAAGCTTAAGAACAACGAAGGATCGAACCTTGACATATCATAATCTTCAAAAGTACTTGCCAGCTTCAGCGTCCTGTTGATCGCATCGAGCCTGTTTGAAGAAAAGAAATCAAGCGTATCTATCGCACGTCTCGAACGGGTGACGGAAAGTGCCGGCACCTTGGAAGGATCATACAGCGTAAACATTCTCATATCAAGCAGAAGAAGTCCCGGATTCTGGAACTTATATGCCTCCTGCACCATATCGAGCACCAGCCAGCAGGGCATGGCATCTATCGCCAGCGACATGACCGTCATACCGTAGTCCTGATACGCCTGTACCGCTATCCAAGAACGGCTGACACCGCTCGTACCGATAAACACGGCATCCACCGTATCATCCTCGCAGGCCTTGTAGCTTGCGTAACCTTTAGCCATATAGTTATTCTTGTATTCGAATATATCGCACAGCAAATACAGGATAACCCCGAATATGGCTATAAAAACCACTATTTTAATTACCTGTTTTTTATTCATTATGTGTTCCTCATTAAGTACATATCCGCATCATCAATACGTCTGGTAAATAAAGCTTGCCGCATCATACTCCGGTCCGTAGATACCGAATACAAGTATGATGATAAGCAGCAGGAAGTAAAGCAGCCATCTTACGACTATAAACTTCTTTCCTACGCTCTCCCTTATCTTCACTCCGTTTTCCTGAAGCAGGCTTATGATGAAAAGCAGGAGCACTGCGAGACCGAGCACTATATTGTTCTTGTAGCCCAAGTCAAATCCGTACTTCACCATTTCGCTTCCGAAAGCGAGATTAAAGCTCGTAAATATCTTAACGATGGTCTTTACAGCCATCTTAAGGCTTGCCGCCTTGACCAGTATCTTGGATATACCTAATATAAGGAAAGTCCTGACTATCTTAAATACCTTCCAGCCCTTGCTCTCTGTATTGATATGGAGCTTTTCGGCCATCTTTTTAAATACGGGTTCCAGTGCCACGCTGCCTGCCACT
>JBGUQP010000064.1:0-3470 GCA_045131145.1 Lachnospiraceae bacterium
GCGATCGAGTTAACCTTGGTCTCGAAGGAATCGGACCTTGAGGTAAGAACTACGGGAGCCTTGGTTCCTGTAAGGATACATCCGTTCTGAACGCCGGGTACCATGTGCACGATAGCCTTGTAGGTAAGGTTCCCTGAGTGGATATCGGGGAAGAGGAGGACATCGGCATCACCTGCTACCTTACGGTCGGTTGCGCCCTTCTCCTCTGCTGCTTCCTTATAAAGAGCTATATCAAATGAAAGAGGTCCGTCAACGATGCAGTCCTTGATCTCGCCTTCATCATTGAGCCTTGTAAGTGCTGCCGCATCCGTTGTGCAGGGCATCTTCTCGTTAACTGTCTCAAGTGCTGCAAGGGGAGCGACCTTGGGCATCGTAACTCCGCATGCCTTAGCTACTTCAACAGTATAATCTATGATGCACTTCTTGTCTTCCAGTGTGGGATAGGGCATGAAGGCAACATCCGTTAAGAAGAGAAGCCTGTCAAAGCCCGGGATCTCAAATACTGCAACGTGAGAGAGGGGCTTGCCTGTACGAAGGCCCACTTCCTTGTTAAGTACGCTGCGAAGGAATGTAGCTGTGGGAAGGAGTCCCTTCATGTACATATCGGCCTTACCGTCATGTACAAGACCAACTGCCTTAAGAGAAGCCTCGGTCACATCCTTCTCATTGATGATCTCGTAATCGTCCATGTTCATTCCGAGTGACTGACCGATCCTTCTGATCTCATCCTCATCGCCGACAAGGATCGCATCAGCGATATCACGCTCCTTGGCAGCCTTGATAGCCTCCAGTACTGCCTCGTCCTGAGCAACGGCAACAGCTACCTTCTTCCTGCTTATTGAAGACAGGTTCGCCGTCAGTTCCTTAAAATTCTTAGCCATTTCTTTTTTACCTCTTTCTTAATCTTAATCTTTATATAATGTAAGAAATACTACGTATTTCCTTAGTACCCCATCTCTTCAAACCACTTAAGTCCTTCGCGTTCCGTTATGAAGTACTTGTTAACGGTCTCGGGTGAATTAGACATCTGTTTATGCTTGCTTGACTGCACCGATACCTCATAGGAATTACCCTCGATATAGGCGATGCACTTACAGCCTGATTTTGCCAGGGTTTCATGCAGCTTGACATACTGGCCGCTGCCCTTGGGGCTTACCTGCTGAAGTTCCTCAATGAAGGCCATATAGGCAAAACCCTTTTCGTCATTCCAGTCCTTGGCCAGGTCAACGATGTTCTCATACAGCCACTCGATCTCGTGAGCATGTGCAACCCCGTGTCCCTTGGAATACACTATTCTTCTAGTTTCGTCGGTCCATACCTTAAAGCTCTCTTTTTCCCTCTCCATACCTTATCTCCGTAATAAATGTAGTTTAAAGCTTCCAATAAATTATTCTATAAAAAAAACTCCCTTTTTTCAAGGAGGAATATTATTGTATGAAATCCAATACAAAGGGACGGTCCTCAGCTCATAAATGAGCCAAAAGAACCGTCCCCGTGGTTCTATTTATACTGGGCTACGTTGCTCTTGTCTACGGGTACAAAAGGAACCCAGATATAGCACTTGTCTGAAGTTGCACCCTCAACAGTGGATATGGACCTGCCGGAAGCCAGTGCCATCGCGCCTTCGATCGCTGCGGTTCCCTGTCCGGCCGTATCCTGAAGGACCGTCATGTAGAGGTCCCCGTCCTCAACCGCCTGGGCTCCTGCCGCGGTACAGTCAATTCCCGCAACCAGCTTCTTATGGGTATCGAAACCGTTATCCTTCATCCACTGGATCGCACCCACAGCCATCGGGTCATTGTTTGCTATTATGCAGTCGAAGTCCTGACCTGTCTTCTTAAATACGTCAAGTTTCTCATAAGCCTCGGTATCCGACCATGTGGCAAAGTCGCAGAAAACGTAATTGGCGTTAACACCGTTGTCCCTGAAATAGTTCTTTACGGCATTGGTCCTGCCGGCAACCGCCGCATGACCCTGCTCACCCTTCAGGATTATGACGTTGAGTGACTTTGGCTTGCCCAGTCCGTTCCAGATATAGTCAGCCTGGAAGGTTCCGGCATCCTCCTCGAAGGAACCAACATATACATACTTATCGGCCTTAAGGAATTCCTTGCCCGGTTCATTGTTTATAAATACGATCGGGACATCGCCCGCCGCGATCTCCATCTGAAGGGTCATGGCCTTGTCGGCTACACGGCATATGATGGCATTATAGCCCTGTGATGCAGCCTTCTCAAGCTGTTCCTTCTGGACCTGCGGATCGCCCTGACAGCTTACCACGTCAAGAGTCACTCCGCTCTCGGCCGCCTTCTTCTGCATGGCCTCCGTAAGCACTGCAAGGAAGGTATCTGTTTCATCGTGTATAGCCAGAAGGATCTTAGCCTTACCGCCCCCTCCCGATGATCCGCCGCAGCCTGAAAGCATTGTCATGACCATGGACATTATTATCAGTATTACTGAGGTTTTTCTTATGATCTTTACCATCATGCCCACCTCCTAAATCCTGAACTTCTGTACATACGATGTAAGTGTATCGGATGTACTTGCCAGTTCATGTGAGTTATCTGCAACATCCTGAGAATTCCTGGTGATGTTGTTGGCCTGCTCGACCATGTGCTTGCTGGTCTGCAGTATCTCCTGCGTACTTGCCGCCTGCTCCTCGGAAATGGCCGCAACATTGCTGGCGACATCATCAACCTTCTCAACATCCCTGATCATCAGGTCTATCTTCTCATTGGATCTTTCTATATTCTCGTAGATCTCATCAAACATATCAACCGCGGCAGAAATAAGCATGCTGTTCTGCTCAATGTTATCCGCACTTGTCTCAGCCTGGTCCACAACATGCGATATGGCCTTGCGTACCTTGTCGATAAGATCCCTTATGCTGTCTGCACTGTCGGCGGAATTCTGTGCCAGCTTTGCGATCTCCGTTGCGACAACCGCAAATCCTCTTCCTGCTTCGCCTGCCCTTGCCGCCTCAATTGAAGCGTTCAGTGAAAGGAGATTGGTTTCATCCGCTATCTCACTTATAAGGCCGACGATGTGAGTGATCTCATCCGAAACCCTGCCTACCTCGTTAACCGATTCAACCAGCTCATCATTGGTTGTCTTTATTTCCTGCATGGCCTGTGCCAGTTTCTCCATATCGGACCTGCCGCGCTTGCTTATCTCAACGGTTTCCTTCATGCTGGCATTAGCCTGCTGCGAATTGTCCCGTGTATCGGACACAACCAGAGCAAGAGTTGTTGCGTTCTCAGCTATCTCGTTAACAGCAACCGCCAGCTGGTCGACAGTATTGTTAAGGTTCTGCATTGCTTCGGACTGCGACTGTGAAGCCTCATACATGCTCTTGCTGACACGGTCCGAATTATCGGACTGTTCCTTAAGCTTCTCCGACTCGGCATTGATGGATGAGAGCATGTTCCTCATCGATTCGATGAATTCACTTACCTTGCTGCCCATCGTTC
>JBGUQP010000065.1:0-4442 GCA_045131145.1 Lachnospiraceae bacterium
GGCAGAAGCCAAGGAGGCTGTTAAGGGGAATGACCTTTCTTTTTTGAGGATAGACAGGGCGGAGACAAGCTTTGATGATTCCGTTGATACCTATGATGACAGGGTTTATAAGAAGGCAGAGGAACTCTTTGCGGGCATGCTTGATACAGGCAGCTTCGTTAAAGATGAAAAGTCCTGTTATTATATTTACGAACTCACAATGGATGGACGTGCCCAGACAGGTATTGTCGCCTGTGCATCCATTGATGATTACATAAACAGTGTAATAAAGAAGCATGAAAATACCAGGGCGGATAAGGAAGTAGACAGGATAAGGCATGTTGATGCGTTAAGTGCCCAGACAGGTCCGATTTTCCTTGCATACCGTGCGGATGAAGCTATAAACGGAGTTGTTGACAGGATCAAATCCTCCCCCTCTGTAAATGATTTTATTTCTGATGACGGCATCAGGCACAGGGTCTGGATCATTGATGATATGTCAGATATTAAGACCATAGAAGATGCTTTTTCCGGAATGGATTCAATATATATAGCCGACGGACATCACAGGTGTGCAAGTGCCGTTAAGGTGGGTCTTAAGCGGCGGGAAGAGCATAAGGACTATACAGGAGATGAGGAGTTCAATTATTTTCTGTCAGTTCTTTTTCCTGACGAGCAGCTCATGATAATGGATTATAACAGGGTGATAAAGGACTTAAACGGACATACCACAGGAGAAGTACTTAATGAACTTGGCAAAATGGGCAGGCTTTCCGAGAGGGGGTGCGAACCCTTTAAGCCTGAAAAGAAAGGCCAGGTTTCCGTATATGCAGATGGTAAATGGTATTCACTTGATTTTGATGACAGGTACCTGTCCGATGACCCTGTAAAGGGTCTGGATGTATCGATCCTTCAGGATAATGTACTTAAGCCCATGTTCGGGATAGAGGATCCCAAGACCGATAAGAGGATCGATTTTGTCGGAGGTATAAGGGGACTTAAGGAACTTGAGCGAAGGTGTGCTGATGACTGCAAGATAGCCTTTGCCATGTATCCTACCTCAATACAGGAACTCTTTAATGTTGCTGATGCAGGGCTTCTTATGCCGCCCAAGTCAACATGGTTTGAACCCAAGTTAAGAAGTGGATTGTTTGTACACCAAATTGAACGATAAATAAGGAGACAAAAATGGACAAAAAGCTGTATAAGATGATGGACTGGGCCAGGATCGAAGGGCTGGTTTACTCTGAAGAGGATGAACCGCATGACTTTCTCGGAGGTCATTATGTTCTCGGGGGCATTCTTATCCAGGCATATCTTCCCGGCATGGATAATATAAAGAAGATATGCGCCGTGGTCAAGATCGGAGATGCATTTAAGGAACATCCAATGGAACTCATGGATGAGACCGGATTTTATGCGGTCCTGATAAGGAGCCTAAAAAAAGTAAAATACAGCTACTATTACAAGGTTTACACAACCGATGGGGAGTCATACGAGATGTATGATCCGTATTGCTATGAGCCTACAGTCTCCGGCAATGATATTAAGAAGCATAACGCAGGTATCCTCTACGATTCTTACAAGGTGCTGGGAGCTCACATGAGGACAATAAACGGTGTAAAGGGTGTTTCCTTTGCTGTCTGGGCTCCAAATGCAATAAGGGTATCTGTTGTAGGGGATTTCAACAATTGGGACGGACGCAGGCATCAGATGAGAAGGCTTGCGGAGGGCGGTATTTTCGAGCTCTTCATACCGGGCGTTAAGGAAGGCGCGGTATATAAATACGAACTCAAGCTCAAGGGCGATATTATCAAGTTCAAGGCCGATCCTTACGGATTCGGTGCTGAGCTTCGTCCGGCTACGGCTTCGGTTGTAAGAAGTATATCAGGCTTTAAGTGGACCGATGATGAATGGGTTGAAAAGAGGAAGGAATTCCAGGGCAAGGATAAGCCCTTAAGCATATACGAAGTGCATCTTGGCTCCTTCAGGAAACCGGATGACGGAAGGGAGTTTTACAATTACCGTGAACTTGCCCCCATGATAGCCGACTATGTTCTTAAAATGGGATATACTCACATTGAGGTAATGCCTGTTATGGAGCATCCGCTTGATGAATCCTGGGGCTATCAGGTTGTTGGTTATTACGCACCGACAAGCCGTTACGGCACGGCCCATGACCTTATGTATTTTATGGATCATATGCATCAGAAGGGAATAGGTGTGATCCTTGACTGGGTACCGGCCCACTTTCCCAAGGATGACCACGGACTCGCCGAATTCGACGGGACCTGTCTGTATGAGCATCTTGATCCAAGACAGGGATATCATCCCCATTGGAAAACATCAATATATAATTACGGCCGTCCGCAGGTCAGCAATTACCTCCTTGCCAATGCTCTTTACTGGCTTAAGGAGTATCATGCCGATGGGATCAGGATGGATGCCGTTGCTTCAATGCTATACCTTGATTACGGTAAACAGGATGGCGGCTGGGTGGCCAATATCTACGGAGGCAATGAGAACCTTGAGGCGGTTGAGTTCCTTAAGCATTTCAATTCCATCCACGGTAAAAATGATGACGGCACATTAGTCATAGCGGAAGAATCAACCGCATGGCCCAGGGTTTCGGGAAGCCTGGATGAAGACGGCCTTGGCTTTGATTATAAGTGGAACATGGGCTGGATGAATGACTTTACCGAATTTATGAGGTATGATCCCCTTTTCAGGACCGGTCATTATACTGAGCTGACATTCAGCATGATCTATGCTTATTCGGAGAAGTTCATTCTGGTATTCTCGCATGATGAGGTAGTACACGGTAAATCTTCAATGCTTGCCAAGATGCCCGGTAATAACTGGGCGAAGTTTGCCAACCTCCGTGCTGCCTACGGATATATGATGACACATCCCGGAAAGCTTTTGTCCTTTATGGGACAGGATATAGGCGAGTGGGATGAATGGAATGAGAAGAGGAGCGTGGAGTGGGATCTGCTTGAATATGACGAACATAGGCAGTTAAACCTTTATGTGAGCGATATGCTGAGCTTCTACAAAAAGCATCCGGCTCTTTATGAACATGATAATGAGATAGAGGGTTTCGAGTGGATCAATAATATATCGGCCAATGAATGTATCATTGTGTTCTTGAGGAAGTGCGAATCCGAAACCCTGCTTACCGTATGTAATTTTGCAAATATATCAAGAGACCAGTATAAGATAGGAGTTCCGTTCCCGGGTAAGTATAAGGAGATATTTAATTCGGATGATGTTAAATACGGCGGGACCGGCTATGTTAATCCCAGAGTGAAGGTCAGCAAGGTTGACGAATGCGACACAAGACCCGACTCGCTCAGGATAAAGGTTGCACCTCTGTCTGTATCCGTATTCAGATATGACGGACCGGCTGAGCCGAGGAAGGCACCCGTCAAGAAGAGCGGAAAGGATAAGAAGAAAGCCAAGGCTCCGTTAAAGAAGGACCTAAGGCACGAGCTGGAAGATAAGTATATTAAGGAAGAACGGGGACTTTAGGATAAATGACGGGTGAAGTGGCCGACGTTACGGCTGACGTTACAAAAGAGCTGACCAGGTTTCAGAGGTATACACAGGGTCTCCTTGACAATGTCTTAAATGCAGGGACCAAGGTGATCATAGTCATAGTACTTTTCTTTATTGGAAGGTATATCATAAAGCTTGCAAGAAGACTTATAAGGAAGTCGCTTGAGAAGAGCAAGGTAGATAACGGAAATATCAATTTTATCGATGCGACAGTGAAGGTGATCTTATATATTCTTCTGATAGGACTGCTCGCGGGATATTTCGGGATTGAGACAGCTTCAATAGTTGCGGTTCTTGGTTCGGCGGGACTTACCATAGGTCTTGCCTTTCAGGGGTCCTTAAGTAATTTCGCCGGTGGTATGCTTATTCTCCTGACCAAGCCCTTCAAGATGGGGGATTATGTTGTTGTATCTGGAGTCGGAGCCGAAGGGACCGTGGATGACATAGGAATGTTTTATACGCGGCTCAAGACAGTGGACAACAGATCTGTAGTGGTTCCGAACAGCGTCGTTTCAAATACGACACTGACAAATGTTACCTTCTATGATGTGCGTAAGCTCGAAATAATAGTCGGCGTCTCATATAAGAGCGATATTGACAAGGTTAAATCGGTATTATCGAACCTTCTTGACAAGGAAACATTTGTTGTCCATAACAAGGAGAAGCAGATATTCGTTAATGACTTAAGCTCTGGCAGCATTGATATAGGCATGAGGTTTTTTGTTAAGAAATCGGAATATTGGGCATCCAAGTGGAAGATACTTGAAGACATCAAAAAGGAGTTTGACGAGCAGGGGATAGAGATACCGTATAATCAGCTTGATGTTCATTTGGATGGACCTGTAAATAACGATGACAGGGTATGATTTGTGTAAAACGGTGATTTATGATATTATTTATCAGGT
>JBGUQP010000066.1:0-3317 GCA_045131145.1 Lachnospiraceae bacterium
AATGACAACGAGGATTATTCCCAGTATAAACCCAGAGGTTATTATGCGGGTGATCCTAAGCTTGAGAAGTATTTTAAGACCATGATGTGGTACGGGCGCAGGGCCTTTGAACAGAAGGATGAGGATCATATGAGGTCTGCCCTTCTGATGACTCTTGCTATGGATGACGCTGCCCTTGACGAGTGGGAGGGAATATACACTGTTACATCCTTTTTCGCAGGAGCCAGCGATGACTGTACCTATTATGAATTCAGGCCTGTTATCGAAGCGGCCTACGGTAACATCAGTTATCTTGACGAACTTCTTGATAACGATCAGGCCTTTGATACATTTTATGAACTGACCAAAAAGATAGAACCGCCCAAGATCAATTCAATACCTGTTGAGCAGACGGATCCGACCAATGTGATAACATCCTTCCGCTTTATGGGACAGCGTTTCTCAATAGATGCGACTATTTTCCAGAATCTGATCTACAGGGATGTGGATGAAAACGACAACGGCGATAAGAGAATGCTTCCCGATGCCCTTGATGTACCTGCCGTATTGGGTTCGGATACAGCTTATGAGATTTTAAAGAAACAGGGTGATACGGATTATGCAGGGTATGATGATAACCTTAAGAAGCTGAGAAAGGGAATAGAAGACAGTGAGGATACCGATCTGTGGTCTGCAAGCCTGTATGCCCAGTGGCTTAATACCCTTCGTCCGATCCTTATGGAAAAGGGAGACGGATACCCCATGTTCATGCAGAGCGAAGAATGGAACAAGAAGTCGCTCGAGGGCTTCCTCGGTTCCTACACTGAACTTAAACATGATACCATCCTCTATTCCAAACAGGCAATGGCCGAAATGGGCGGCGGCTGGGAAGAGGAGGTAGATGACCGCGGTTATGTTGAACCCGAGCCGGTTGTCTATTCACGTTTTGCAGTCCTTGCCGAGGCTACGATAGACGGTCTTAAGAGTTACGACCTTCTTGAAAAGAATGACAGGCAGAACCTTGAGAAGCTGGCTGAAATAGCAAGGAAGCTTGTTGTCATATCTGAGAAGGAACTTAAGAATGAAGTGCTTGATTATGACGAGTATGAATACATAAAGGAATTCGGCGGTGATCTTGAGCATATCTGGGCCGATGCCGTCAAGGAGGATGGCGAGGAATACGCAAGAAGTGATGAGCACCCGGGTGCAATAGTAGCAGATGTCGCAACAGATCCCAACGGCACGGTACTTGAGCTTGGAACCGGTCAGGTTTCCAGGATGTATGTGGTATGCCCGGTTGCCGGTAAGCTTCAGTTGTGTTCGGGACCGGTTTATTCATTCTATCAGTTTGAGTGGCCGCTTGAAGACAGGCTGACCGATCAGCAGTGGCGGGTTATGCTCGGCATATGGCCCAAGTCAGGGTATGATTTTGAACCCGACAAGTCTATTAAGCAGCCTGCATGGACACAGAGTTACAGAGTTAAGAATGCCTGGGATTAAGAAGAAAAAAACTGTAAGGACGGTAATGATAGCGGTGGCAGCGGCTGCCGCTATTTTTGCCGTCCTCTATTATTCGGGCCTTTTTCTTCCGTCATATACGGTCTGGCATACATTCAGCATCGAAGGTACCGGTGAAGATGAGCCCGAACTTATTGAGTTAAAGGGCAGAAGAGTTCGTGTCTATGATGGGGGCAGAGTCATTTTCGAGTCACCCGGATTTTGCCGTGTATCAAATATGATATATTCGGATATTGACAGGGACGGGGAAAAGGAACTTACACTGCTTAACTATAATATAGGAGAATTCGGAAGCCGCAGGCCCTTCTGGGTAAGGTTCGATCCCCCGATCTACAGGCAGCATATCTATATTTACGATTACAGGGCGGATGAAAAACAGATAAGGCCCATCTGGATGGCCTCGGATATAGGGGTGAAGGCATGTGACTTTGAACCGGTGGATGAGGATGTGTTAAGGATAACAGACTATAAAGGACAGGTGAGTAACTGGATGTGGATATCCTTCGGTCTTCGGTGTGTGGATTGACGATGTGACGAAGGAGTGTTAATATGTTATACAAATAAGGGTAGTATAAATAGGAGGGGAAGTATGAAAACTATATTTAAAACTATGTTTATGTCCATTTTGGCGCTTACCGTGTTCCTTGCACTTCCGGCTGAAGCCAAGGCAGCGAGAAAGGGGATCGATGTATCCTATCATCAGGGTCCCATCGACTGGAATGCTGTTAAGGCAAGCGGAGTTGAATTCGCATATATCAGGGCAGGGAGCTTCAAGAGCGGAACGGATGCTTATTTCCATGCCAACATGAAGGGGGCGACTTCGGTTGGGATACCGGTAGGTATCTATGTGTACTCATATGCAACCACACCGGCCCAGGCTGCCAATGAGGCTCTTTTCGCAATCTCAGTTGCCAAGGATTATCCGGTATCATTACCGATAGCATATGATATCGAGGACAGTAACCACAAGACGCTTACCAACGAGCAGAATCTTGCACTGGTTAATTCCTTCTGCAGCACCATTTCAAATGCAGGTTATACACCTATCGTTTATTCCTACAGAAATTTCTTTAACGGAAAGCTTCAGGGGGTAACCCAGGACAAATGGGTAGCCCAGTATTCGGCTGCGTGTGATTATTCGGGGGCCAGCTTCTGGCAGGCATCAAGCAAGGGTAGGATAGGAGGAATAAATGGTAACGTAGATATAGATTACCAGTACAAGGATTACTCGGGTATAATACCTGCGAACGGATTCAAGACTCAGAACGGTAAGACCTGGTATGTTGAGAATTATATGCCGCACCGCGGATGGCTTACCCTGGGAGATAAGAAGTACTACTTCGAGCCCCTTCTCGGAGTTATGCAGAAGGGCCTTGTTACTGACGGCACCGGCATCTACTATATGGGCGATGACGGAGCAATGCAGACGGGTCTTGTGGAAATCGCCGGCAACAAGTTCTACTTTGATCCAGCAACAGGAGGAATGCTCACCAATACGACAGTTACCGTGGGGAAGAATGTTTACGTGATCGATGTTGCCGGTATATGTACAGACGCAACAGAGCTGCTTAAGAACCTGCCTGCCATACCGGGGCTTCCGGCGGTTCCCGCACAGTAGTTATGATGCCTTGGCTGATTTCTTTTTAAACAGGCCGGAAATAAGGTCATAAATGATCTTATATATGTTCGAGCATATAACGGATCCTATGAAGTTTATGGGAACCAGGATGAAGAAGAGCCATGCAAAATCACGCATCTCGAAATAATGCCTCTTGGCATAATCGAAGATGATGATATCGAAGATGGCCGAGAATAAGTAG
>JBGUQP010000067.1:0-2950 GCA_045131145.1 Lachnospiraceae bacterium
GCTTTTTATAAACGGATTTGTCGGTCTGCTTATCGGGCTTATCCTCTTTGGAAGCATTTCACTTGTATATAACTCCTTCTCAATTTCCATAAATGAAAGAACCAGACAGATCGGAATACTTAAGTCCGTCGGTGCCACAAAAAAACAGATCCGGAAAACTGTTTTTTATGAGGCTTTTTTCGAAAGCGTCACAGCGGTACCTTTGGGACTGGCACTCGGCTGTATAGGCATGGGTGCCACATTCTGGCTGCTGGAAAACGCTTTCGCGATGTTTTTACGTTCAATGCTCGGGTATACTTCGGATAACGTAAAGATCAGCATTGTTGTAAACATTCCGCTTTTACTTGTGGGCATACTTGTAGTACTGGTATCGACCATGCTCTCTGCAGCGATACCTGCCTACAGGGCTTCGAAGGTTTCTCCTATAGACCTTGTGAGACAGTCTGCCGATATCTCGGTTAAAGGCAATAAGATCAGAGGTTCCAGACTTTTTTCAAAGCTTTTCGGAGCGGAAGGAATGCTTGCTTCCAAAAATTATAGCCGTAACCGTAAAAAATATCGTGCGACAATTGTATCTCTTTCTGTCAGCATTGTTCTTTTTATCGCAGCATCATCGTTCTGCTCTTATCTTACAAAGGCTACGGACATAGAGTTTTATTATGGTAATGCCTCTTTGGTATATTACTATAATGAGGGAGCTTACGATCTTACCGATAAAGAAGAAGAGAAAGACCCTTATGAGATAAAGGCGATACTTGATTCGGCAGAGAGCGTGAGAAAGGCTGTAGCAATAAACAATCTGAATTCTTTTCAGGTATTGAGCGAAAATGCATATGCTGTAGATTTACCGCTCGAAGATATAGAGGACGGAGAGATAGATGAAAGTTTACTGGAAGATTATATTTACTGCTTTGCGGACCTGAAGTTTATAGATGATGAAAGCTTTGACGAGCTGGTAAAGGAGCTGGGTATTAATTATGTGCCTGAGTCCGATGGAGCGAAGTCGGCGATAATATACAATGCCGGAAGCTACTACACCTATGATGAAGAAGGCAACAGGAAAAAGGTGGAGTACAAGTATATTGAAGATGAGCAGACGCCTAAAAGATATACCGTTGAATGGTACACCGAGTATAACATGCCGGGAAGACAGGAAATCAGTCAGATAGCTGACGAGAACGGAGAGGTGTATTGTGTATTTATTGATGAAGAATATGCTGACGTATATTTTAATATGCTCTATGACGGATTGAGATATAATATGGCTGAAAGAAAACTTGTTGAGCTTCTGATGGAGGAGCTGCACGGTTCACCCGAGATACCTGAGGATTATCCGTATTTATATGATATAGAGTATTATTCGGATGCAATGGTTGAAACCGTAAACGGGGAAATCATGAGTGAGGAAAAGGAGAAAGTTAAACCGTTTACAGAAAAAGAACTGGCATTATTTAACCATATAACATTTGAAAAACGGGCTGACCTTACACACCGGTTTGATGTAAATGTCGTAGGGATAACATATGATAAAGATTACGCTTTTACGGAGTATGCATGCATACTTCTGCCGTTTAGTGCCGTAGATGCCGGACTGGAACCCTATATGATGACTCCCGATTATTATATGTTTACCGATGATCCTACAAAAGCCGAAAATGATGTAAGCAGGCTGCTTATAGACAGAGGGATGGATACCTCGGGTCTGTATAATTTCGGCAATGAGATCCAGGGAAGGCGTATGATCGGCAGGATCGTAAGTGTATTTGCATACGGATTTATACTGCTCATATCCTTAGTATCCATCACAAATGTATTTAATACCATATCGACCAATGTGGCATTAAGACGCAGGGAGTTCGCAATTTTCAAATCCATGGGGCTTTCCAATAAGGGCGTGTCCAAGATCCTCAATATCGAATGTCTTATTTACGGTTTAAAGAGTATCCTTATAGGTATCCCTCTTTCGATACCGGTAACGTTTTTGGTATATAAGATCACAAACCAGGCATTTAGGATACAGTTTTCCATCCCCTGGATAAGCGTACTTATAGCCTCGGTATCGGTATTTGTGGTCGTGTTCATTACCATGTTGTATGCATCCGGTAAGATCAGGAAGGATAATACTATAGATGCACTCCGAAATGAAAACACATAAAAAAACAGTTGACAAATATAAAGTAAGTTATTATAATACCCTTTGGTTTATAGAAAACATTATATAAGTATATTCGTAACCTGACGGAGTTATCATGAACAGAGTTTATGCAGCAAACCTATTACTATTGGCAGCTTTACTTTTACGCAGTGAAAAGTAAGGTCGGTTTGTGATGCATTAAACTTGTAATTGAAAAAGTTTATTATAATGCGGCACAGATTGATCTGGGCCGCTTTTATTATTTAACAAGTTAAAGTGTTATTTGACCAAGTAAAGTATTATTTAACAAAGCAAAGTTATACATATTGTCATCCTGAGCGCCAGCGAAGGATCTTACACGAAAGGACAACATCATGAAGATCAGTTTCTCAACCATCGCAACTCCTGATTTTGACTGGGTAGACATTTATTCCATGGCCAAGGACTTAAGCTTTGACGGCATTGAGATCCGTGGAATAGGTGACGAGATTTCCGCTGTAAACGCCAAAGTTTTCAGCCCCTCTAAAATAGATTCTACTATAAAGAAACTAAAGGAACTGCGCCTAGAGATACCGTGTCTTGATACCGGCTGCATCTTAAAAGAGGAAGAAAATCGTGAAGCATGCATAAAGGAAGTTTCCGATTATATGGAGCTTGCCGATAAACTCGGCACCCCTTATATAAGACTTCTGGCTGACAAGGATCCCGAGCCCGTAGCGGATGTGGATGATGTATATGTGGCAGATGTGCTTTCGGAGCTTGCAAAGGAAGCGGAGAAATATGAAGGTATCACCCTGCTCGTTGAGTCAAACGGCG
>JBGUQP010000068.1:0-2907 GCA_045131145.1 Lachnospiraceae bacterium
TCGAAGGCATCAAAGCTTAAGGAGCGGACCTTGGATGTCCGACAGCCAAGCATTACCTTGCGGTTGAATGCCACAAAAACGCCGGGGATCCTGCTTGCGGCCATGTGTATCGCACAGCGGCAGTTTTCCATGGCATCCGCGACAGGGTTGGTGATCGACAGCTGGGATCCCGTGATAACAACAGGTATGCCTATGTTTCTTAACATAAAGGAAAGCATGGATGAAGTGTATGCCAGTGTATCGGTCCCGTGTATAACGACTATCCCGTCATAATCGTTTTTGCAGTCGCTGATGTGTTTTGCCAGGGCGGCCCAGTCTTCCGGGAAGATGTTTGCGCTGTCACGGGAACAGAAATCCTCAATCTCTATATCTGTGTCCCCGGATACGATCTGCAGTTCCTTCTGCATATCGTGGATCGACAGTCCGGGAATAAGACCGCTTTCCTTCATGACTGCGGATAAGGTTCCGCCGGTATTGATGATAAGTATTCGCCTGCTCACACGTATCTCCTTTATGATCTGTATGGGTATATTGTCTTTTTCAAAGCATTTACAATACGGATTATAACATGACGCATAAGTATATGGCAGACATTTAATTTGCAAGTTCTCTTTGATGGTGATATGATTCTTTACATAAACAGGAAACAAGGGCGTTTCATCCGTAAGGATGGAGCGCCTTCTTTGAGGAGGAACAGATATGACGAAGTCATATTCAGGATCTGTTCCGACGACATGCCGCCGACTGTTTTTGAGGGGGCAATACATATTATACGAGGAGCATTGACCATGAAAAACAATCTTATAAAAGCAGCAGCGGTTACCCCGGAACTTAAGATCGGGGATATAGAGTACAATACGAAGCAGATCATGGAAGTTATTGATAAGCATTCTGACAGCGGACTTATCGTCTTTCCTGAATTGTCGCTTACAGGATATACTTGTGCGGACCTGTTTCAGAGCAACCTGCTGTTAAACGAGGCGCAGGCTGCCCTTGTAAGGATAGCAGCCCATACTAAGGATATGAGACTGACTGTGGTTGTGGGCCTTCCGGTCAGATTTGAAAACTGTATCTATAACTGCGGCGCAGTCATTTCAGGGGGCAGGGTAAAGGCTGTGATCCCAAAGTCATATCTTCCCAATTATTCTGAATTCTACGAATGCCGCTGGTTTTCTCCGGGTAAGGGTATTACAGGAAGAGTCATACGCATTGGGGATGAAGAGATACTCTTCGGGACGGATATCCTTGCGGAAGATCCTGTAACCGGGGCCGTACTTGGGGTAGAGATCTGTGAGGACCTGTGGGTGCCTGATAAGTCAAGCACGCATGCGGCTCTGGCAGGAGCAAATATCATAGCCAACCTGTCGGCTTCCGATGAACTCATCGGAAAGCAGGAGTATAGGAGAGAACTTATAAAGCAGCAGAGCGGATCCTGCTACTGTGCCTATATTTATTGTTCGTCGGGAACGCATGAGAGCAGTACAGATCTTGTATTCTCGGGACATACTCTGATCGCTCAGAACGGAAGCGTAATCGGAGAATCCATATTCCCCGGTCATACTCATGTTGAAGATGTCCTTATCGATCTTTCTTGCATCATGCATGACAGAAGGCATCAGAATACATATGAAAATGACTTTGCTTCGAACTATCGCAGGGTGTCGGTGACTATGCAGGCTGCCGGAAAGAATGAGGCGGATATTGATGAAATGGCGCAGATCCTAAAGAAATATGAATATTCTGTGGCAAGAAATCCCTTTGTTCCTTCAGATGAAAGCACAAGAGATCAGAGATGCCGGAGGATCCTTCAGATCCAGGCCAACGGTCTTGCAACAAGGGTACGTGCAACAGGTATAAAAAACCTTGTGATCGGTATATCCGGTGGCCTTGATTCAACGCTTGCCCTCCTTGTATGCGCGGAAGCAAAAAAACTCATACCGGATATCCGCATAATTACCTATACCTTGCCCAGCAAGGGAAACACATCGGGCCTTACATATGAAAATGCCAACAGGCTGATGGAACTGCTGGCTGATGAAGCGCACGAGATCCCGATAAAGGAAGGTGTGGAACTGCATCTGACGCAGCTTGGACATGAACTGACTTATCAGGGGGAGGGTGATGTCACCTATGAGAACGCCCAGGCCAGGATGAGGACCTATCTTCTTATGGATGCCGCCAATATGAAGAACGGTCTTGTTGTGGGCACAGGAGACCTGTCGGAACTTGCCCTTGGATGGTGTACATACAACGGAGACCATATGTCCATGTACGCCGTAAATACATCTGTTCCAAAGACGCTGGTACGTTTCATTTGCAGGTCATACGCCGATATGTGCGGAAACAGTGAACTTAAGGAGGTTCTTGAGTCTATCTGTGATACCCCGATCACTCCCGAACTTACTCCGAGTAAGGACGGTAAGATCGCCCAGAAAACCGAGGAGAAAATCGGAAAATATGACTTAAATGACTTTTTCCTTTTCTATACATTAAGGTACGGCTTTGAACCGTCAAGGACTGCGGCTTATGCATTAAGAGCGTATCCGGAACTGACCTTGGAAGAGGTACGGGAGGCGGCTGGGAAGTTCTTTAAACGCTTCTTCTCCCAGCAATTTAAGAGGAGCTGCCTGCCCGACGGCCCTAAAGTGGGTTCGGTCTCCCTGTCGCCGAGAGGAGACTGGCGTATGCCGAGTGATGCATCAGTCAAGCTGTGGCTTAAGGATTTGTAAATCGCAAATATTGACATTTCTATCATGAGAACATATAATTGTGGCAAGCAACGGGGCTGTAAGTGATTACAGCTCCGTTTTTCAGTTTAATATCAAGTGAACAAAGGCGTTCTGCGTTACGGATTCGTATGCAGGCCGCCTTTTTTATATCATGAGCGAGGAGGGATGCGCATGGTAA
>JBGUQP010000069.1:0-3147 GCA_045131145.1 Lachnospiraceae bacterium
AAACAGGGGGACGGTTCCTCGGTTCATTTTTAAAAAAAATGAACCGAGGAACCGTCCCCCTGTTTCACCGTTTCCGGTTTATCCTTCAGTTATTCCGCAAATGGATTCACATCCATTACTCTTGCTGCATTCATTCTGCCCATCTGGATCTGCATCTCCATAACGTCAACGAAGTTTTTCGTTTCACCCATCTTCAACGGGTTTTCGTTGACTGCCGTCTCTGTAAGGCCTGAAAAATCGGACCTTGAAGCGGTTGCATCAGAGCCGATCCCCTGAATCTTGTTAAGACTGGCAGAACTTACGGCATTCGTGTTGTAAACGTAAGGACTTGCTCCCACAGCACCTATTCTCATAATGCCTCCTTCGCGAAACACAAAGTCACATTCACCTAGATATGTAATATTTTAAACCTTTTTATATCCAATGTCAACCTTATATTATTAACCTGCTTCCTCTTTCTGTCATATTCACCGAGACCCCGGTTCAGAACCGGTATGTCACCTTATTCAAGGCCGCGTTTGGCGTTACGTTTACGCATAAGATCCGGACGCCGCTCCTTAGTCCGTTTCATGGACTGTTCATGCCGCCATTTCTCAACATTGGCATGGTGTCCTGACAAAAGAACCTCCGGTACCTGTTTACCGTGCCATACCTCAGGCCTTGAATATTGGGGATATTCAAGCAGGTCATCCTGAAAGGTTTCAAATTCCGCAGAAACATCATTATTAAGAACGCCCGGTATCAGACGTGATACGGCATCCACAAGGATCATTGCCGGCAGTTCTCCGCCTGTAAGTACATAATCGCCAATTGATATATAGTCAGTAACTATCTCTTCAAGAACCCGTTCATCTATTCCCTCGTAATGGCCGCACAAAAGGATAAGATCCTCCTCCGATGCCAGTTCTTCCGCCTTCTTCTGGCTGAAGAGTTCACCCTGGGGAGTAAGATATACAACTCTTATCCCTGTCTTGGAGGCTCCCGGATCATCCATGCTCTTTCCATCCGCAGCCCCGCGGCCGGCAGATCCATCCTTAGGGTCCCTGCCTGCACGAATCGACTCTTCTATTGCCTCATAGCAAAGATATACAGGTTCTGCCTGCATAAGCATCCCCGCTCCGCCCCCGTAAATATAATCATCCACTTTATTATGCTTGTTAAAGGCATAATCACGGATATTAACAGCTTCAATATTGATTATACCCTTCTCCATTGCCCTTCCGATGATACTTTCGGACAGGCCCTGCATCACCATATCGGGGAAAAGAGTCATTATATGGAAGTTCATACTGCTGACCTCTGTTGAATATATCTGGATTGATATGCTATAGGATATTATCTATACTGGTCCTCAAGGCATCAACAGCCCTTTTAAGCTTTTCTTCGTTTTTATCCGTATTCCTGCCCTTACCGATATCCTTCGACAGGTCCATCATCAGCTTCTGCACCAGCTTTACCGTGTCGTTTATCTGAATCTTTTCAACAAGGGTTATCGGAGAACGCTCACTCTTAACCCCTTCACCTGCACGTTTGACCAAAGCCTTTGCCTCGTCAAGAAGACTGCTCAGCTCTTCACTTTCGTCCGCCATGCCTGTGTTTATATTTTTTTCGTATTGTTTTTTGAATATTATCATTGGATTTGTAAGATGTGATACCCCTTTACGATAAATGCCGGCGGTGGGACTTGAACCCACACGTAGTTGCCTACAACAGATTTTGAGTCTGCCTCGTCTGCCATTCCGACACGCCGGCCCTCGGGCAAGCCCGAAAACAACTATTAGATGATAGCATACAAAACTTAAATTTACAAGCCCGCAGCAAAGCTAATTTATATTGTATTTTACCCTCTTCTCATCATCCAGTGAGGCGTCCGGAAACTGCACGGATGCCTCTTCGATGAGTTTTTTGTAATCCTTATGATAAGTCCTTTTGATCTCCTGACCGTCATAACTTAGCAGTATCGAATCATTGCTCTTAAAATACATCAGTCCGTTGACAGCATCAGCCACGCATCCGTAGCTTCCCATCTCATAAAGAAGTACTTCATCGCCAAGACACACGGCCATCAGAGAACTGTCCTCGTCACAGACGATATAATTGACCGTTGCCTCCGCATCCACTGTATTTACAAATGATTTTCCCTGCACATTCCATATCCGGATCCTGTAATCATCTCCCTGCATAACAAGGTGTGTGCCGTCATCGGTAAAAGAAACAAACGAACGCTGATATGTGGGCAGCGGGACCTTGGCATATGTTTTTAGACTGTCCGTATCCACCACTCTGATATATCCGTCAAGACAACAGATGGCAATGTATCTGCCATCCCGGCTTATCGTCATAAAGCTATTGTCGTAACTGCTTGCAACTACACGTAAACCGGTATCCTCAAAGGCTTTTCTCTCATTTGTCCGGGTATCATAGGCTGCAAGCTCATTGCCCCCTTCCATAACATACAGGATTTTCCCGTCACCCGACAGCAGTGCCCCTCCGACAACCGACTCCGTCTCAAGGTCGAAAAGAACCTTCCTGCTTACAAGATCGATCACCTTAATTTTTTGCCCTGACCAGACAGCTGCGATATCCTGCCCAGGCACAAAATAAATATCATATGAAAAACTGTCAAACTTAAGATCCGAAAGCCTTATAAGCTCCTCACTTCCCTTAAAGGGATCGATCACCCATATGCCGTCCTTGTCCTGTACATATGCTCTGTCTTTCCTCAGTTCCGCCTTTAAAGGGAAATCACCCTTATCAAATATGTAGAGTTCTTTTCCGTCGGCATTGTAAAAATTCAGATTCGTATACTCCTCAGAGGGGTAGAGGGCAAAATAACCGGCATCTTCGGAAATTGCCTTTGCCACCATCCTACGGTCCGTAACCATATAATCCTCTATATCCGGAGCTTCGTGCCAGGTCATGATATGGGCATCGGGTGATGAATAGGAATCGAATACTATACCGTCTTCGAAAATTGCCGCTTCCCTGACAGAATCACCTGTATCAATCGTATACTCCGAATGTATGCGCCCGTTTCTGAAATCGACAAAATCGATATTACCCTGCTTATATCCCACACGCCCGTATGAATTACCGGATGATAATGCCAGCATGGTTGCATCACCGGCAAGATTAAAGGATGCGATA
>JBGUQP010000070.1:0-3605 GCA_045131145.1 Lachnospiraceae bacterium
ATCCAGAAGATGTAAACAGTGCGCTTAAGGAAAATGAAAATGAGGCAGGCTATAAGAAGCTTAAAGGCAATATTGAGATGAAGAACGTGACCTTCGGATATTCAAGGCTTGATGAACCTCTTATCAGGGACTTTTCCCTAAAGCTTACCCCCGGAAGCTCGGTTGCCTTCGTGGGTGAGAGCGGCTGCGGAAAATCAACTTTATCCAAGCTCTTATCCGGCTTATATCGGCCATGGGAAGGGGAGATCCTTTTCGACGGAATACCGATAAGCGATATCGACAGGAGTGTCTTCACAGGGTCCTTTGCGGTAGTCGATCAGGACATCATCATGTTTGAGGATACGATCTCAGCGAATATAAGAATGTGGGATACGACCATCAAGGATTTTGAGGTGATCCTTGCTGCAAGGGATGCCCAGATCCACAACGACATAATACAGAGGGAAAACGGTTACGACCATAAGATGATAGAGGGCGGGAATGACTTTTCCGGAGGACAGAAGCAGAGGATGGAGATAGCAAGGGTCCTTGCCCAGGATCCTACGATAGTGGTCCTTGACGAAGCGACCAGCGCCCTTGATGCCAAGACCGAATACGATGTGGTCAATGCCATAAGGGAACGGGGCATCACCTGCATCGTAATTGCCCACAGGCTAAGCACGATACGCGACTGCGACGAGATAATCGTGTTAAGGCAGGGGGAGGTTGTGGAACGCGGAAGGCATGAGGAACTGATAAAGAATCAGGGTTACTACAGCGAGCTTGTACTGAACGAGTGATTCATTTGGGTAGCAGGATATGGGATGGTTCGATAATCAGATCAGGTTAAGAAAAAAGAATGACTATGACGGCTACGAGCGTACCTTAAGGAAGATCGCAGGATCCGTCACGGGTAAGAGTGTGTCCGCCTATCCTGCAGGTGAAGAAGCCGGGGATGAGGGTGTTATCGATGATATCCTTACTGCCCTTAAGGTCCCTTCCCGTCCCATTCCCGACAGGCTTAAGAGCTTTGATGAGAGGCTTGAATATGCCCTGCATCCCTACGGCATCATGAGGAGGGATGTGGAGCTTGAGAAGGGGTGGTATAGGGATGCTTACGGAGTGATGCTTGGATTCTTTAAGGAGAGCGGAGCCCCCGCAGCCCTTATTCCGTCAGGTCTTTCGGGTTACTCCTTTACTGATCCTGAGAGCGGTGTCAGGGTTAAGGTCAATAAGGAGAACGAGGGTCTCTTTGATCCGGATGCCTATGTCTTCTACAAGCCATTTCCCCTTAAGAAGCTTAATGTCTTGGATCTTATAAAGTATCTTCTGTCAATGCTTGAGAGGGCGGACTGCGTTATCGTTATATTTACTTCGCTCCTTGTGATGCTTGCAGGACTCCTTGTTCCCAGGATCAATTACTTCATTTTCGGGAGCGTGGTTAATGAGGGGAGCATGACTCTGCTTGTAAGTACGGGCATCTTCCTCCTCTTTGTGTCGATAGGATCGCTTCTTCTTAATTCGGCAAAGTCACTCATATCTTCAAGGATAGATACCAGGATGAGCCTGTGTGTCGAAGCGGCCACTATGATGAGGATCCTCTCACTGCCGGCTTCATTTTTCAAAGACTACGGTTCCGGTGAACTCTCGGCCAGGGCTTCGTATGTCAATTCCCTGTGTTCTACGCTTGTTTCGGTGATCCTTAATTCGGGACTTACATCGCTCCTGTCGTTGGTTTACATAACACAAATCTTCCAATATGCACCGGCCCTTCTGATACCGGCCCTCCTTGTGATCACGGCTGCGGTCCTCTTTACCGTGATATCCTCATTCCTTCAGATGAGGCTTATGAAGAAGCAGATGCTCATAGACAGTAAGGAGAACGGTATGAGTTATGCCCTGATAAGCGGGATACAGAAGATAAAGTTAACGGGAGCTGAGATGAGGGCCTTCTCAAGGTGGGGAGACCTCTACAGTCAGAGTGCGAAGCTAAGCTACGATCCTCCTCTTTTCATAAAGTTAAACAGCGTTATAAGCCTCGCAATTACGGTCATCGGTACGATAATAATGTACAATGCCGCGATAGTATCGGGAGTTACCGTGGCTGAATACTATGCCTTCAACACAGCCTACGGAATGGTCATGGGGGCCTTCATGTCCCTCTTTTCCATGGCCCTGTCCGCTGCGAATATACGTCCCGTTTTTGAGATGGCCATGCCTCTGCTTAAGACGGAACCCGAAGAGAGCGAAGATAAGGAGATACTCACCGCCATAACCGGTGGTATTGAGATAAACAATCTTTCCTTTAAATATGATGATGCCTCTCCGATGATCCTTGACAATATATCCCTGAAGATCCGCCCCGGCCAGTATGTTGCGATAGTGGGCAGGACAGGCTGCGGAAAGTCGACTCTTGTACGGCTCCTCCTTGGTTTTGAGAAACCGGAGAAGGGAGCGATATATTACGACGGAAGGGATATAGGCAAGATAGACCTTAAGTCATTAAGGAAGCATATAGGGGTAGTTACCCAGAACGGAAGGCTCTTTTCGGGTGACATCTATTCCAATATTGTGGTGGCGGCACCGCACCTGACACTTGATGAGGCCTGGGAGGCTGCAAGGATAGCCGGCATGGAAGAAGATATTAAGAACATGCCGATGGGGATGAACACACTTATTTCCGAAGGCGGCGGAGGGATATCCGGCGGACAGAAGCAGAGGATCATGATAGCAAGGGCGGTGGCGCCAAAGCCTAAGCTCCTTATATTTGATGAAGCCACTTCGGCACTTGACAACATCACACAGAGGAAGGTTTCAAGGGCCCTTGATGAGATGAAATGTACAAGGATAGTCATCGCACACAGGCTGTCGACGATAAAACAGTGCGATCGTATATTGGTCCTTGATAAGGGACATATTGTGGAAGACGGAACCTATGAAGAACTGGTGGGATTAAAGGGTTCCTTCTATGAACTGGTGAAGAGGCAGCAGGTTGACTATGCATGATCTGAGTTCCATATAAAGGACAGATACCTTATGCAGTAAACAAAAGGGAGCATCGGAATATGAATAAAGCATATGATTTTGAAGACCTTAAGCTTAAGGGCTTTAATACGGATGAAGGCATTGGGTTTACGGGGAATGCGGAGAAGTATGCTGCGGCCCTTCAGAGGTTTTTAAGGAGAGTCGGTAAGACTAAGGAATCAATAAGTAATGCGGCCGGAAACGGTGAATATGAGGACCTTACTATCCTGGTGCATGCCCTCAAGGGAAATGCTCGTACCATAGGGGCGGATTCCCTTGCGAATATGGCTGAGGCCATGGAGCTTGACGGCAAAAGAGGGGCATATTCTGAGATGGTTTCCCGCATGGATGACCTCTTTAAGTCCTTAGATGAGACCATAGATGCCTTAATGCCCTACGGTGAGATGGAGCAGCTCCATCCAAGCTCGGAAATATCGGGTCAGGAGGCTGAGGAAACAGGAATGGCCCTTATAGAAGCGGTTGAAGATTATGATGATGAAAAGGCAAAGGAGCTTATCGATAAGCTCATGCGTTATCCCTTCAGATATACCCTTATTAATGTGCTTAAAAATGCGAGGGATGACATCCTGGAATATGAGTAT
>JBGUQP010000071.1:0-11265 GCA_045131145.1 Lachnospiraceae bacterium
ATATTCGAGTGTGCTTCCCTGTCTTGTGCTGCTGATGCTGCCGTTTGGATCGATGATGGTGCTTGGAGGTACCATCGCGCTTGATAAGATGGTGCTTGTATTCTGCATGTCGTTCGCAGTCGGACCGTCCGTGTTAAAGGCACTCAATTTCGCAGGTAAATTCCCGCAGCTGGATTATAAGATCGCAGAGCTTGAAAAGATGATGGATCATCCGCCCCTTAAGGAAGGAACGTCCACGTTTAAGGGAGCTGACCTTGATGTGGAATTCAAGAATGTTCACTTCGGTTATGAGGATACGGAGGTACTTCACGGCGTAAGTCTTTCTCTTAAGCAGGGAACGACGACTGCACTCGTGGGTGAATCCGGAAGCGGAAAGTCAACATTGGCCAAGCTCCTGGTACATTATTACGATATTGATTCGGGAAATATAACGATCGGCGGGCAGGATATAACCGATATGTCGCTTGAGGCGCTTAACGACCAGGTGGCCTTTGTTTCCCAGGAACAGTTTCTCTTTAATACAAGCCTGTATGAAAATATCCTTATCGGCAAACCGGATGCGGCAAAAGAGGAAGTACTTACTGCTGCCGAAAGGGCCCAGTGCAATGAGTTCCTTGATAGGCTTCCCGACGGTATCAAGACGCAGGCGGGTGACGGAGGCAAACAGTTATCCGGGGGAGAACGCCAGCGGATATCGCTTGCAAGGGCAATACTTAAGAATGCACCCATAATCGTGCTTGATGAAGCAACGGCATTTATGGATCCTGAGAATGAGGAAAAGATGAACGCTGCCCTGGATGAGATAGTAAAGGATAAGACCGTACTGGTGATCGCCCACAGGCTTTCGACCATTAAGAACGCCGATAAGATATGCGTCATGAAAGAAGGTAATTGTATAGCCGCAGACACTCACGACGGACTTTTAAAGACCTGTCCCGAGTATAAGAAGCTTTGGGATGCATCGGTATCGGCAAGCACCTGGAAAGTGAGGGAATAAGATAATGTTAAAGATAATGCACAGACTTATGAATAATACGGGGAAGTATAAGGGAAGGATAAGAGCCTCATACATAACGGCGTTCCTGAAGGGCCTTATGATGAAGGCGCCGCTCATGCTGTGCTTCTTCTGCATAAGCTTATTTATGCAGGGGCAGATGGATAAAACAAAATGTGTATTACTTGGAGTGGCTGTTTTGGCAAGTGTTATCCTGCAGGCAGTGTTTGAACACTTATCCAATGTGCTCCAGTCGGCAGCCGGTTATATGGTATTTGCGGATATGCGTTTAAGACTCGGCGATCATTTAAGAAAGCTCCCAATGGGATACTTTACTGAAGGAAACATGGGCAAGATAAGCTCGGTTCTTGCAACGGATATGGTATTCATCGAAGAAAACTGTATGGGCGTACTGTCGGAACTTGTGACTTTCGTGATATCCCAGGGGATCATGACTGTGATGATGTTTGTGATGGATATAAGGCTTGGACAGTTGTCATTACTGATAGTTGCCGCCTTTATCATTGTCGGAAATCTCATGCTTAAGGTCTCTACAGATCATTCGGTGATAAAACAGGAAGCAGGCGAGTCGCTGACCGAAGAAGTGCTTGATTTTGCTGAAGGGATCGGGATCATCAAATCATACAACATGCTGGGAGATAAATCCAAAAGGCTGACGGATGAATTCGAACTAAGCTGTAAGAAGAGTATAGATTTCGAGGTGGCTTACGGTCCCTGGGCCAGGGCACTTTACCTTACCTTTGGAATAGGCACGGCACTTGTACTTGCACTGTGTGCTTATCTTTTCAATACCGGCAAGATCTCGGATATATATATGGTCGGTATGGCTCTCTTCCTTTTCGATATGTTTGTATCCATCAAGAGTTATTACGGCCAGATGGCCAGGCTTACCGTGACTAATGCAAGCCTTGACAGGATAGAGGAAGTATTCGCCGCACAGGAACTAAAGGACGAAGGCAGGAAGACGTTTGCTGACGCAGGTTCCGATGCTGCCGAGATCGTCTATGACAATGTGAGCTTCGCTTATACAGATAAAGATGTGCTTAAGAATGTTTCATTTGAAGTAAAACAAGGTGAGATGACGGCCCTTGTAGGTCCATCCGGAGGAGGAAAGTCAACCATAGCATCACTCCTTGCAAGGTTCTGGGATGTTAAGAGCGGAAGGATACTTGTTGAAGGCGAAGATATAAGAGATGTATCGCTGGGAAGCCTGATGGACCGTATAAGTATGGTCTTTCAGCGGGTATATCTCTTTAAGGATACCGTATATAACAACATTTCGATCGGCCGTCCGGATGCAACAAGGGAAGAAGTTGAAGAGGCGGCGAAAAAGGCAAGATGTTATGACTTCATAATGCAGCTGCCCGAGGGTTTTGATACCGTGATCGGAGAGGGCGGTGCATCTTTATCCGGCGGCGAGAAGCAGAGGATATCGATCGCAAGGTGTATCCTTAAGGATTCGCCCATAGTAATACTTGATGAAGCTACCGCAAGTGTGGATGCGGATAATGAAAGAGCTATCCAGGAGGCAATATCCGAGCTGTGTAAAGACAAAACCCTTCTTGTCATAGCACACAGGCTTAAGACAATAAAGGATGCAGACCGGATACTTGTTGTATCGGACGGGCAGATCATAGAGAGCGGAACTCATGGAACCCTCATGGAAGCCAACGGGACATACGCTCATATGGTATCATTGCAGGCATCTTAGGCAAGATCGGATCGTAAATGTGAAAAGCTCCCGAAAACAATGTTTCGGGAGCACCACATGATCTATTCAACACGGCAGCCGCCGTAGTTGACACTTTATATTACTCAAAGAGTATGTTGTTTACTATACCTTCAAGGTATTCCTGCCTGCCCGATCCGGGAAGTGCGGGAGCTTTCATATCACATGCATATTTTGCAAGTTCTTCAAGGTTTGTGCTGCCTTCGCGGATTTTCTTACCTATACCCTCATCGTAGCTTGAGTATCTTTCCTTGATAAATGAATCGATCCTGCCGTCTTCGATGATCTCGGCAGCCTTGATAAGACCCAGAGCAAAGGTGTCCATGCCCAGTATAAATGCATGGAACATATCTTCGTAGGTGTAGCTGGGACGCCGGTTCTTGGAATCGAAATTGAAACCGCCAGTGAGACCTCCTGCCTTCAGTATTTCATACATAGCCATTGTTGCATCATATACGTTGCAGGGAAATTCATCGGTATCCCATCCCAGAAGAGGATCCCCCTGATTGGCATCTACCGATCCCAACATACCGTTTACAGCACTTATCCTCAGTTCATGCTGGAACGTATGCATAGCCAGAGTTGCATGGTTGGCTTCGATGTTCATTTTGAAGTCATTATCAAGACCGTATTCTTTTAAAAAGCCTATGGCTGTTGCTGCGTCAAAATCATACTGATGCTTCATGGGCTCCTTGGGCTTGGGTTCTATATAAAAATCTCCCGTAAAGCCAATACTTCTTCCGTATTCAACTGCCATACGCATAAGGTTTGCTATGTTTTCCTGCTCGAACTTTACATCGGTGTTAAGCAGTGTTTCATAGCCTTCCCTTCCGCCCCAGAACACATATCCGCGTCCACCGAGCTTGACAGTTATATCAAGAGCCTTCTTAACCTGTGCGGCAGCAAAGCAATATACATCTGCACTGTTGGAACTGCCGGCACCGTTCATAAACCTGGGGTTGCTGAACATATTGGCTGTGCCCCACAGGCATTTGATATCGGTTCCTTCCATTTTTTTAAGAATATAGTCGGATATCTCATCGAGGCGTTTATTTGTTTCGTTAATGTCATCGGCCTCCGGAACCAGATCAACATCATGAAAACAGAAAAGTTTTATACCGAGTTTCTTCATAAACTCAAAACCGGCATCTACTTTTGCCCTGGCGTGTTCCATTGTCCCTTCGCTTGAAGCCCCGAATGATTTATCCGCTGTGCCGCGACCGAACATATCCGTTCCGTTTGCACCAAGGTTATGCCACCAGGCCATGGCAAAGGGCAGGTGCTCCGCCATTGTCTTCCCCATAACTACTCTGTCCGGATCATAGTATTTAAAAGATAAGGGGTTTTTACTGCTCTTACCCTCATACTTGACCACGGGAATATCTTTAAATATTTCTCCCATACGGTTGACACCTCCTGTGATAAATGTTGATAGAGTTAGCAATTGCTAACTCGACTCATATTCTATCATCCCGTTTCTTTTAAGTCAAGACATAAAAATCATGGTGGCAAGTTCGTTTTTTCCTGACAGAAATAACAGTAGAAGCTTGCCGTATTCCGCTGTTTGATAGTATAATGCTGAAACGTAGAACCGTTCCCTGTTTCACGCTTAAGGGAGACAGTAAATGGTGCTAAAAATGGAGAAGTCAATGAAGGGAGACAGTAATGAATAAAAGGATCGTTATAATGACAGGTATTTGTGCATGTATGCTGGCTGTGCTCAGCGGATGCAGTAAAAGTGAACAAAAAAAGGATACGGTTGAAGAGAATTCAACTATAGAGTTTACCGAAGAAAATAATAACGAAGTGGGCATGGGCAATCCATGGGTAGATATATCCGAAGAAGAAGCCGGTAAGATCTGTGCGAGACTGTTTAAAGCACCGGAAGGTGCCGGGGCACAGGAGTGGCTTAAATGTGAAGCTCTCGGAGATCCCGATAAGGGTCTGGGTCCGTTGATCCAGCTTAATTTTGATATGGATGATCTGAACTTTACGGCAAGAGCTCAGCAGGGAGCGGCTGAGGATGCCGATATTGCCGGTATATATACCGACTGGACGGCGGGCCCCGAGGATGTGACTCTGGCAAACTGGGGCGGCGGAAATATGACAGGACAGATGTACCGGTCGATCAATGACACCGGGTATATCGACCTTATAACCTGGTATGACATCGAGATAGGGATCAAGTATTCGCTTTCCGTTGCAGCAGAAGATCTTGAAGGGTTTGATATTCAGGCGGTTGCCGAGCAGATGTATCCGGGAGAGGACGAACCCGATGAAAATGAATATGATGTGTCTGATGTATCCGATGCATCCGATGCGCCTAAAGAGGCCGAAAATGCTGACGGAGTTTACGGGGCATATCTTAAGTCATCCGATGAAAGCAAGATCGGAACCACAGATGAATATGGTTTGCTTTATACAGTGGTATACAAGTCACAGCTGTCAGAGGAAACGCTTGCCCTGACAGGATCTATGGACTATAGGAATTCAAGAGAACAGGACCCCATCAGTGTTTCGGATGATCTGATGCATGTTTTCACCGTAAATGACAGTACGGTATATCAGATGATCGGAGGCGATGCGGGACCTGAGAATGTTTCTCTGACCGAGTTTGCGGGATATCTTGAGGATTGCTCCGACTCCGGATTGTATGTCGAAGTGGAAGTAAAAGACGGTGTGGCAGCTACGGTATCTATTTCGTCATAGTAAAAAGGGGATGCCTTTCTGTGTATGGTTTTTTTTCTATTCTTGGCAGCAGGAGATATATAAATGGGATTGATTGAATTGATCCTTTTGTCGATCGGACTTGCTATGGATGCATTTGCAGTGTCTATATGTAAGGGACTGGCAGCAGGCAGGGTCACTCCAAAGGAATATTGTCTATGCGGTATCTGGTTTGGATCATTTCAGGCCGTAATGCCTTTGACGGGCTTCCTCATCGGGGAGAGATTTGAAAAATATATAAATATGATCGCCCCGTGGGTGGCCTTCGGACTGCTTTCTCTTATAGGGTTCAATATGATAAGAGAGGCGCTTTCACCTGAAGAAGAATTGTCTCCCGGATTTGATATTAAGACAATGTTCATGATGGCGGTGGCAACCAGTATAGACGCCCTTGCGGTAGGAATAACATTTGTTGCTGTTCCGGTAAAGGTCCTTAAGGCGGGGAATCTTGCCAATGTGATCATTGCCGTGACCATAATAGGGGTTATCACTTTTATCATTTCAGCAGCGGGAGTAGGAATCGGAAGCGTCTTTGGCGACCGCTATAAGTCCGGATCCGAGATCATGGGAGGAACGATACTCATATTTATCGGATTCCGTTCTCTTATTACATATCTTGATAAGTCGCAGACTCTGGCTGACAGTGATACGATATTCGGGATGCTCATACCTCTTATCGGAACGCTTTCAGGTTCTGCTGTCATATACGCAAAAAAGCAGCGGTTCCCGGATGACATACGTATGATTTTGGCAGGATGTGCATCGGGCATCATGTTTTCAATAGCGGTGTGGGGGATGATAGAGCCTGCCATAGGTGGATTGGGCAAAGCAGATACGAACGGGATCATCCCGGTGACAGTGTGTTTTTGCCTGGGTGTGATGATCCAGATACTGTTTGACCGGATCGTACCTCACACACACATTTATTCCGATATAACAGAGGGACCTGAGAGCAGGCTGTCCCCGGATATTAAGGTTATGCTGACCGAAGTGATCCACCATATACCTGAGGGAATTGCGTTGGGAGCGATATATGCCGCTCATTTTATGAAGACTGAATGGATACCCTCATCTGTGGCAGTCGTATTGGCAATAGCCATCGCATTCCAGAATGTCCCGGAGGCTATCTGTGTGTCATTTCCGATAAGAGAAAAGGGTACCGGAGCAGGTAAGGCATTCTTCATGGGGGTAGTATCCGGTGTTCCCATTCCGCTTCTTGGAGTGGTTACGGTCGTGATAGTTGTCCTGTTTTCCGGTTCACTCCCGTATATAATGGCAGTAGCAGGCGGAGCGCTTATCTATACTACGATAGAAGAGATCCCTCATATTGCGTCTCATAAGGACAATGACAAGGGGACTCTGGCATTTGCTGCGGGCTTCGCTGCCGTGATGCTGCTCATATTCTTAAAAATATCCGGATAACTGTAATAAAAATGGGAACCGTCCCACTGTTTTAAAAAATGTGCTATAATTACATAAGAGATCACATAAAAAGGATGTGAATTATGCAGTGACAGCAAAAAAAGCAGGAATACTAATTGCAGGGTTGGTTTCAGTGCTCGCCTTGGCCGGCTGTACCACGGCGGCCACGGAAGAGGCAGTGCCTGATGACACTCACATGCCGAATACGGAGGCTGTGAGCGGGGCGGTTGATTTTGACCATGAGCTTGACAGGTATGAACCTAAGAAAGACCAGTATAACTTCTACTTCACGTATAAGACTGTACATCCCTGGTGGGATGCTGTTGCACTGGGCATGGAGGATGCCCAGCGGCAGTTTCTTGACAAAGGGATAAAGATCACATATGAATATATGGCACCGGATGGAGCATCTGCAAAAGATCAGGAAAAACGACTGGCTGAAGCAGGAAAAAAGGACTATGATGTCATCGGTGTCGATGTTGCAGATGACAAGATCATTTCTCCGATCCTTGATGAGATGGTGGAATCCGGCTTAAAAGTAATGACTTTTTCCAGCTCGGACGCCGATGAAGGCTGTAAAAGGATCGCCTATGTAGGAAATACCCATAACTATCAGGATGGAGCGGACCTTACGGAAGCTCTTTGCGAAAAACTGAATTATAAAGGTAAGGTTGCGATCCTTGTCGGAAGTGTGGGAGCACCATGCCATGAAGACCGTGCGAGGGGGGCCGCTGACACGATCGCAAAGTACAAAGATATGGAGATCGTGGCAACCGAGTATGATATGGACTCCGTTGATAAGGCCTATGAACTTACATTGAAGATCCTTAAGGATGATCCGGATCTTGACGGTATCATATGCTGCAACATGAGCAATCCTGTCGGTGCCGCAAGAGCTATCACGGAGAAGGAGAGCAGTGCTGTTATAGTGGGCATGGATCATGATGAGGAAGCACTTCGCTATTTGAAGGACGGAGTTATCTACTGCCTGGGAGTGCAGGACTGTTATTCGATCGGCTTTGATACGATCCAGGTTGCGGTTAAGATCGCAGACGGGAACCTGCCCGGGGACCTGTTCCCTGAAAAGACAGATGAGGCAACAACGGTGATCTATCAGGAGGATGCAGCCCAGATGCTTGAGCTGCTGTATGGTGATGTCCAATGAAGGGGAAGAGAAAGATAACGAACAGAACAATTGTCCTGACAGCTGTGATCGGCAGCCTGCTGGTTACGGCAATGGTTACGGCCAATACATTATGGTCTTCAAGACAGACGGGTATTGCTACGGATGAAGCGGTTTCCGAGGTCAGTTCATTCTACCTTGAGGCAATGGCGGACAGACGGTCGAAGACCATAACAAACCTGATCAACAGTAACTTCGACCAGATGGAAAAAGCGGTTGAGCTTATAAAGGCCGAGGATATAGATTCACAGGACGATCTTCGGCACAATATCGGTATTGTTAAATCGCTGCTGAGCCTTAACCGTTTCGCTCTGGTCGATGAAGACGATATCGTATATACCCAATATACAACCTATACAGGCAAAAGCCGCCATACCTTTCTGGAGAATGTTCAGCAAAATGACCGGATAATCTCCACAGTTTCAATCTACGGTTCATCCAAGCAGCTGTGTCTGGCTATCCCGACCCCTGACCTTAAACTTATGAATAAGTCCTTTAAGGCCTGCTTTGTCCAGCTCGATATTCAGGATATCGTAGACCTGCTTGCGTTCGATGACCAGGGCAGGACCCATTTTGCACTGTATACAAAAAGCGGCGTGAACCTGTCGGATACCGAACTCGGACCTGTCATCTTAAAACATAATTTCTTTGATGTATTGCAGACAATCGTTCCGGAAGATGTCTGGAATGAAAACCTTCAGAATTTTGAAAACGAGCAGGGTGGAAACATAAAATTTGATGTGGGCAGATCCGAGGAGACGCTGTACTATGTTCCCATACAGGATACCGGGTGGGAGATGGCAGTCCTTATCCGCGACAGCGTTATCCGGGATAAGATAAGTTATATCAGCGAAAGAACCATCAGAAACAGCAGAAATGAGATCATTTTTACCATGGCAGCCTTATTGATCCTGGCATCTGTTCTCCTGTTCCAGTTAAAGAGGTTTTCCAGGGAGAGGCTCGAAGAGGAGAAGGAAACCAGTAAAACCTTTAAGGATATGGCCAACACGGATTCACTTACCGGCGTACGAAACAAGCATGCTTATTCCGAAAACGAAAAGGTCATAAACATACAGCTGCAGGAAGGCGAAATAGAGAATATCGGGATCGTGGTTGGCGATATAAACGGTCTGAAATATGCCAATGATACCTATGGGCATGCAGCGGGAGACCGGCTGATCAAGGAAGCGTGTGCCCTGATATGCGAGTATTTCAAGCAGGGGGCGGTATTCAGGATCGGCGGTGATGAATTCGTAGTTTTACTTCAGGGTAAGGGATACGAGTCTATGCACGAAGTTATCGATGAACTGAACCGTAAGGTGGAAGAAAACATCAGGGAAAACGCCGTGGTCGTCTCGCTGGGATACTCTGTACTTGAAGAGGGAGACAAACAGCTTAAGGATGTATTTGAAAGAGCGGATAAAATGATGTATGCAAGAAAGAAAGAATTAAAGGCCATGGGGGCTAAGACAAGGACGGACAGCCATGGTGAGAATCATTAGTTTAAAAGTCAGGCCTGCCTGTCTTACCTTTATTTTTGCCATTTTTATGATGGCTTTTTTGATTGCATGCAATAAAGCGGGTGATACGGCTGTATCCGGCCCCGGATCAGGAGAGGGCAGGATTCGGATCGTTACTACCATTTTCCCCGCATATGATTGGGTCATGAATATACTTGGAAGTGATCGCGCCGGTACCGAAGTTACCATGCTGCTTGATAATGGTGTTGATCTTCACAGTTATCAGCCTACAGCTGATGACATCTTAAAGATATCAACCTGCGACATGTTCATATACGTGGGCGGCGAGTCCGACGAGTGGGCAGAGGATGCCCTGAAGGAAGCTGTTAATAAGGATATGGTCGTTATCAACCTCCTTGATGTTCTGGGTGACTCTGTCAAGGAAGAAGAAGTGGTGGAAGGAATGCAGGAAGAAGAGGAACCCGAAGAAGATGAAACCGAATATGATGAGCATGTATGGCTGTCCCTTCGCAATGCCGCTTCACTTACCGGATATATCTCCGAGGAACTTCAGAGTATAGATGAAAAAAATGCAGACATCTATAAAAAAAATACCGATGAGTACATCGCTAAGCTGAATGCTCTTGATAAGCAGTATGTGGATGTCACATCTGCCGCTTCGGTTAAAACCCTCCTTTTCGGAGACAGGTTCCCTTTCAGGTATCTTACCGATGATTACGGTTTGTCATATTATGCTGCATTTTCGGGATGCTCTGCCGAAACGGAGGCAAGCTTTGAGACGATCACATTTTTGGCAGGAAAGGTGGATGAACTGTCTTTAAACGCAGTCATGACAATAGAGGGAACGGATCACAGGATTGCCGAAACGATCGTGCAGAACACGAAAAGTAAGGACCAACAGATATTGACCATGGATTCCATGCAGGCTGTTACATCAAAGGATGTTGAAAACGGAGTAAGCTATCTGTCTGTAATGGAGAATAATCTGGCGGTCCTTAAGGAAGCACTTAAGTAGGACGTGCAGGTATACCTGTAAATAGGAGGTGTAATGATGCCTGGAACTGTGTTTTGGGGTTTGTTCATTCCTTTTTTGGGAACGGCAGCGGGATCGGCGTGTGTTTTTTTCCTGAAGAAGGAATTCAATTTAAGCATCAGGCGAGCCCTGACTGGTTTCGCCGCGGGCGTGATGGTTGCGGCTTCCATATGGAGCCTGATCGTTTCGGCTATTGAACAGTCATCTGATAAGGGAAGGCTTGCTTTTCTTCCCGCCTTTGCCGGCTTTTGGCTGGGGATCATGTTCCTTTTGCTGCTGGATCATATCATACCCCATCTTCACGTGGGTATAGACCAGACAGAGGGCCCTAAAAGTCACCTGACACGCCTGGTAATGCTGGTGCTTGCAGTGACTCTTCACAACATCCCGGAAGGCATGGCCGTGGGTGTGGTGTATGCCGGGCTCGTAAGCGGAAGCAGTAATATAACCACCGGGGCAGCACTGGCGCTTGCGCTGGGTATAGCGATACAGAACTTTCCCGAAGGGGCGATCATATCCATGCCCCTTTTTGCAGAAGGGAAAAGCAAGAAACGGTCCTTCTTTCTGGGAGTTCTGTCGGGGGCCGTGGAGCCTGTTTTCGGAGGCCTGACCGTTCTTGTGGCAGGTTTGGTGGTTCCCGCAATGCCATATTTTCTTTCCTTCGCGGCAGGAGCA
>JBGUQP010000072.1:0-14927 GCA_045131145.1 Lachnospiraceae bacterium
AAGCAACCGCACGGGTTATCTTCCTGGTTACAAAGGTCTCACCTCTTCTCGGTGACTCATGGTTAAAGAGGATACCGTTGCAGGCAAAGAGGTTATACGCCTCCCTGTAGTTAACGGTTATCCAGTAGGCGTAGAGCTTAGCCGCGCCATAAGGGCTCTTGGGATAAAAGGGTGTCTTCTCCGACTGGGGTGCAGTCTCCGGAAGCCCTCCGAAAAGCTCGGATGTCGAAGCCTGATAGAACTTGGTCTTAACGCCTGACTTTTTGATCGCATCAAGAAGCCTTAATGTTCCGATACCTGTTGTCTCCGCGGTATACTCGGGAACCTCAAAGGATACGGCAACGTGTGACTGTGCCGCAAGATTGTATATCTCGGTAGGCTGTATCTGCTCTATAAGCCTGTTCAGATTGCTTGAATCGGTAAGATCTCCGTGATGAAGGAACATTGTCTTGTCCCTTACTTCCCTGTCATAATAAAGGTGGTCTATCCTGTCCGTACTGATACTGGAGTGACGGCGAATGATACCATGCACCTCATATCCCTTATCAAGCAGAAGCTCTGCAAGATACGATCCGTCCTGACCCGTGATTCCTGTTATCAATGCTACATTTCTCATTATCATTTCTCCTATCTGTGATTTTAAGGTAATACATTAACCGAAACTATACCTACTATAATACCAAGAATGGCCCCGCACAGTACCTGAAGCGGAGTATGTCCTATAAGGACCTTAAGCTGTTCCTGGTTGAATTCAAGTTTAAATTCTCCGTTCTCCGGCAGCCTGAAGAATTCCATTATCTGATTTAGTATTTCAGCCTGATTTCCTGTTTCCCTGCGGACTCCCCTTGCATCATACATTACTATTATCGCAAGAATAGCAGATACTGCAAATGCCGCAGAATCAAGTCCGTAATCATATCCTGCCGCCACGCAGAGGGCACACACCGTCGCCGAATGGCAGCTTGGCATGCCTCCCGAGCCTACCAGTCTCTCAAAATTGATCTTCTTGTTAAGGGCCAGATCGATAAGTGTCTTCACCACCTGGGCAATAGCCCATCCTAGCACGGCAGCTAACAGCATTCTGTTGTGAATAAGGTCGATCAAGTATTGCATTTTATAAATAATTTCCTATGTATTCCGATATGGCCTTTTCCCAATCAGAATACATATGATTTGTAGTAAGCTTAAACATATAATTCTCAAGGACCGAAAACTTGGGACGGTCCGCCGACTGGGGATTCATTTCCTTATACTGCTCACTTGTAACCGGTATTACCTCGGTCTTTTTACCTGCAAGAGAGAATATCTTCTTTGTAAAGTCAGCCCAGCTGCACTGCCCTTCACAGGTCCCATGAAAGAGACCGTAATTTTCGGTAGGAAGAAGGTATGCAACCGCCTTGGCAAGTTCTGCCGTGCTTGTGGGTGATCCAAGCTGATCATTTACCACAGTGATCTTATCAAGACTCTCCGACAGGCGGAGCATTGTCTTAACAAAGTTCTTACCGTCTCCGTAGAGCCAGGCAGTCCTTATTATAAAGAAATCCCTTGCAAACTGTTTAACGAAATTCTCACCGGCAAGCTTGGTAATCCCGTACATTGCCTTGGGACCGACAGGATCGAACTCCGTATAGGGAAAAGTTCCGTCTCCCGCAAAAACATAATCGGTGGAGATATGCATCATCTTTGCGCCTGTTTCGGTCGCCGCAATGCTTAGGTTCCTTGGTCCGATCGCATTTATCTTATATGCCGCATCCTTCTGTACTTCGCAGGCATCAACTGCGGTATGTGCCGCACAGTTTATGACTGCATAGGGCTTAACTTCATTAAACAGTTCAAGACAGGCCTCAAGATTTGTTATATCAAGATCCCTTACGCCCTCAACCTTGAAATCGGTATTTACAAGCTCGTATTCGGTATTTCCTTCATAGAGCTTATTTATCTCCCGTCCCAGCTGTCCGTTGCAGCCGGTGATGATGATCTTCTTCATATTGCGCTCCGTATGTATCGCACTTATGCGTACTTTCAAAATAAACCAACATATAGTATACTGAATATCGGTTGATTTTTCAACTCTGTTAATAGTATGCTGTGCGTCGAAGAACATAATAGAGGAATCAAGCATGAACAAGGTAAAGTATGCGATAATTACAATATTGACCGTGATACACCAGGCGGTAACCGGTATTGCAGACCTTAAGATCTTCACGGTACAGGTAAGTGCAAACCCGGTTGATTACCTGATATGCAAGATATGCGCCTGCATCGCAAGCTGGGGTTTCTTCTACATGCTCTGGCAGCTGTTCCTTGAAAAAGACGGTATATTTAGCGAAAAAAAGGAAAACAGAAATACTGTATCACGGGTGGTCATAAAGGCCCTTCCTTATCTCGTTATCATGATCCCCGTATGCGTTATCAAGATGCGAAGCGGATACCTTAGTAATGACGAAACCCTGATATATGAGAATGCCATTACGCTTACACACTACACCTGGTTTTACTATATTACCACATACTACTACATCGTAAGCCTGATGCTCATACCCCATATGTATGCACCCATATTTGTTAAGCTCATCATAGAATATCTGACCATCGGTTATGTTGTTCTTCGTTCTTCCGACTATTTTGCCGCAAGACAGTCAGAACCCTTTATAAAGAAGCCGGTCAATATCGGTTATGGAGCTTTAATTATCATTCTCTTTGTCTTATATCCCGTGATCGCCTATACGACGAGCGCTCACAGGCTTCCGATATATTTTCTTCTGTATCTGCTGCTTATAACCATGCTTCTTTTTGACAGGCTCGAACAGGCCGCCCTTACGATACCAAGGCTGTTTACGATAATAATCCTCGGATGCATCCTGACCCAGTGGCGTACAGAAGGGATATATCTCCTTGTCCTTATACCCATTCTTGTGCTTTTATGCTACGAAAACATACATCTTACAAAAGCCAAAACTTTAAAAGTCAAGAATAAGAAGGTATTTGCGGTATCTCTCGTTATATTCCTTATCTGCCAGTATCTTGTATCCATACCACAGAACGGGCTATTCGCAAGGGAGCTTGGCGCTGCGGCAGATGACAGAATGAAGCCTTTCTATGCTTATACCATAACCAATATGTACCGTAACGGACTGGATATGGATAAAAACGCAGAAGACCTTAAGATAGTGGATAAGTATATCTCGCTTGAATCCCTTGATAAGATCAGCGATTATTACGGCGACATTAATTATGAGGATGTCCTTATCCTCTATCAGCCCGGATTTATAGGTGTCCGGGAAGAAACCGGTGTTACGGAATATTATGACTTTGCCAACGCGCTAAAGAGGATATTTAAGAATAATCCCCAGGTCTTTCTCCGCACAAGGATAGGAGCCTTCATTTATGCGGCTCTGCCCTTCCATATAACATTTACGGGCTTCACTCCGGGAGGCCTTGTAAGCTTTGCGGTAAGTCTTGTAAAGACCGTATCATACAATCTCTTTATACCTCTGATACTGATCCTCTTTCTCTGCCTGTATTCTCTTGCAAGGGGAAGATGGTTTACCTTCTTTACAACCGGTGGTCTTCTGGCCCACTGGTTCATCGTTTTTATACTGGCACCTGCCTCATATTTTAAGTATTACTTTCCGGTATATATAACCGCATACCTCTACCTCTTCCTGATAATCATCGCAGGTCTGTACAACCGAAAACATCATACCAAAATCAAAATACTCCAATAAGCAGACATGATAAGAGCCCTGCCATCAGACAGGGCTCATTTATTATCGTTCCGTTAATTGCTCAGGCATTCGCCAGTTCACACAGTTCCTTAAGCATCTTGGGAAGTCCTTCTTCCATTGTTTCATCCGAGAACTGACAGGTTCCCACCTTCTCATGACCTCCTCCGTTATACTTAAGCATAAGATGTCCTACATTAACCTTGCTGGTCTTATTAAGGATGCTGTAGCCGACAGCAGCCGAACATCCATGACCACCACGTCCGTTAACGATCCATGCCGATATATTCTGCTCGGGATACATGCTGTAGATCATGAAACGGTTACCCGTGTAAATAGGATCAACACCCCTAAGGTCACTGATTATAACATTTCCTTCGGTACGGGTATGAGCCTTGACCATCTCCTTGAACTTGGCCGTCTGCTCCTCATAAACTTCGATACGTTCCTTAACATCCGGCATTGCAAGTATCTCCTCTGTGGATTTATCCTTGCAGGCAACCATCAGCTTCTCCATAAGCTGATAATTGGAAACCGTGAACTGCCTCCACCTTCCAAGGCCTGTTCTCGGGTCCATTAGGAATCCGACAAGAATCCAACCCTTGGGATTCATTATCTCATCTATCGTAAGGTCACCCGAATCAACCTTGTCAACGGCCACCATCATGTCGTCAAAATTCGGAAACGTCTCTTTACCACCATAATACTCGTATATGATACGTGCACAAGAGGGAGTGATCCTGCTCTCTCCCTTGTATTTACCTTCAAGCTGATTGCGCTCGAATTCACTTGAATGATGGTCAAACCACAAGCCGCAACCTTCAACATAAGGAACATTGGCAAGACAGTCATTATCATTTATCTCTACAAGTCCATCCTGAAGATCCTTGGGATGTGCGAATGTCCAATGATCGACAACCCCTGCCGCAAGCAACAAAGCACCACAAGCCAGTCCGTCGAAATCCGATCTTGTTACCAACCTCATCGCCATAACAATATTACCTCCCGCTTAGTTATTCCATACATAGTTATAATAAATTATTTACATATAATAAATCAAGTATATTCGGTAAGAATTATTAAGGTATCACCTGAACATGATTCTTCCGCCACAGTAATATCTGGCAAAATCATCCGAGTCGATTATCGCCCTCATTTCAAAGAGGCCGCCGGCCTTCTTGGAATTCATAGGGTCTCCGACACACAGGTAATATTCCTTCTTATCATCCGATGACTTGTAATAATAGTAATCACCGTACCAGCTGTATACCGAAGCGCCGAATTCAACCGGCATCATGACCGTAGGATGATCCTCATCGTATGACATCTTCTTAATACAGATATCATTGGTATTGTTGTGTTCGGATATGCCTCCGTCAAGTCCCATGTTCTGTTCCGGAATGAATGCATCAAGTTCCTGTTCTTCACCGTCACCGTCTATGAAACAGAAGGTTCCGTCCTTAATATACGAATCGGCTCCCAGCATTGTCATCTCGCTGCCGTATAAATTCTCTATATTCCTGTACTTGAATCCGTGCCTTCCGTTATTTGATTCAAGATATCCCGTACAGTAGCTTATTTCTCCGGTTTTACCGGTTTTTGACGGATAAGACGCGATAACCGTCTCACCTGCCCTTATATCTATGGGTTCTCCGTCGAAGTTTATTTCAATATGACCACCGTCAGTTTCAACAGAAGTTATCTCCCTGCAGGCTCCGCCTTCAATCTCGTTTTCTTCCTCGTCGTCATTCCTGTCGGACCTGAGCTTAGGTTTATCGGTTCCGTTCGGACCGCCTGCATCCTCAAGGGCTGCCCATCCGTCAGATGCATTCAGGAAAACAACCGATGTACCTTCTTCAAGCTTCTCGGTCGCATAAAAATCATTTACGACTATCTTGTTGGAGCCCTGCATGCTCTGTATTGCTATAGCGGTGTTCTTATTGTTATAGTCCTTTATCTGGCTGTAATAATAGAGGTCCTGCTCACCGGCCATCAATGAAGTTGAATCAAGGCATCCGGTTTCTACAAGAAAAAGCTTCTGTATAGCCGAATACATATTGTAACCGAGAGCCCGGTAGCCTTCACCGTTACTTCTTGCCATGGTTCTCATGTCATCATAGGACATGTTTACGGAAGGATACACACCCGCCTTGCTTAAGAGTACATCATCCTCTATGACTCCAGGATAGGCTCCGATATAAGCATACTCTTTCTCTTCGCCATTATCCATGAATACCGGATCGATCACATAACCGTTATGCTCGGTTCCGCTTATCCATATCTGTTCGGTATCACCAAGCTGCAAACGTTTAACATAGAACTTCGGTATCTCTACCATTACATTCCCGTTTGACCCGTCATCCGAAAACCCGGGCTGACCCTGATATACTACCACAGTCTCATTTTCATCACTTACAATATTGCAAAGCTTCATTTCAGACCAGGGGTAAGCCAGATCAAAATCATTTCCTGACCCTCCTACCCATTCATTGTCCGCATAGTAATCAAAGTGCATGCCAACCGCATCACCAAGCCTCCGGCCTACACTTATCCCCCTTGAAGTGGAAAACTCAATACCATACTCTGCGTCAGTGTTTCCGACAGCCCTTTCACCCTTCTCTTCGACGATGACTTTGCCGCATACATCTCCCTGCATGAAAATGCCTGCGCCATCATAAATTGCGGGAGAAGCAATATCCAGATCCTGCATATATGTACCGTTCACATACAGCTCCCATTTACCGTCATCATATTTTATCGACTGGCCGGATGTAAGATCGGGAAGCTTGCACGAACTTGCTCCCGAGTCGGAATAGCCCTGAAGCATATTACCGTAAAACATTATGATGCCCTTATTATCGGAAAATGTTCTGCCGTCTATTGATTCGTCCGCATAAGTAACACGGCATTTAACAGCATCCTCCGGTATATCCATTATCGAGTAGGATCTGTTGTTAAGTTCAATGGATCCCAGCCTGCACAGGACATTCTCCCCTTCTTCCTGAGTGGGCTCCTCTTCATCCTCATCTTCGTCATAATACAGATCTTCTACATTTGTTATCTCTCCGCCGGCATTCATAAACTGCCAGACAGCGCAGTTCATATCACCGGTAATGATAACCTTTCCCTTGCTCTTATCAACCTCTGTCCAGGGTGTTGTCCTGCATCCCTTGTCATCTGTGAGCTCATCCCTTATGCCGTTCACCTTGCCCGTATCATAGCCCTCAGGCGTTATGTCTTCACCTTTGAAGATAAGTTCCATCCCCTGGGTGAAGCCGACTACCGGCTCTATGGTAAAACTTACCGAATCACTTCCCACATGATAGAAGGGCTCATTCGCCGATATCTCATTCTCGGCATAATCAGCCATTTCCACAGCAAGCTTATATGTCTTAATTGCGTTTACTTCATCTCCAAGCTCCTTATACCATCCCGCAAGCTCTATCTCCTCTTCAAAGACATCATCCCTGTTAAGGCAATAGTACTCCATCTGGGTGACCGCCTTCTTGATGTCCCCTTCCTCATAGAACTTATGGGCATGTTCGAGCATCTCGTCGCGGTTAAAAGTGACGGACTTGCCCTTCTTATGTGTGCCGTATACAACTATTCCCACACACACAAGCACTCCGATAAGTACCGTTATCAAAACAATCCTTACATTTGACCGTTCAAAACTCATATCCTTCACCAAAAAAAACTTTATAATCTTCGGCCTGTCACAACTTAAAAGCACATTAAGTGCTCAGCGCAAAAAAACTGGGGGCATATTTCAGCCCCCGTCTGCCACAAGCCTTTTGAACTTTGATTAATCACGCGTGACTAATCTCGCCCCCGTTCACGGGGCGAGAAAAAGCTTTATTACTAAAAAATATTAAATTACTTAGGTGCTACTGCATTACCAACAACTGCTATCGATGCAATGGCTCCTGCAGGCTTATTATATGTAAGCTTGCCGTTTGCAACTGATGTAGGAGCTACAAACTCAACCTGTCCAGTAGGACGCTGTACCAGCACGGTATAGTTCATTCCCTTGGCAATGAGTCCGTTAGTGATAGTGCTCTTGCCGGCTGCTCCCATGGGAACAAACGCAGTTACAAGTGCAGAATTGAGTCCTAACGCCTTAAGGTAATTGCTGTATGCAATGACTGTTGTCTTGCTTACAGGAAGAACCGCACCCGTGCTCTCGGATGAAGCGCCAAGAAGCTGGATAAGGCTGTCGGTTATGGGCTGTCCCGTAGGAGTTGTATACACAGCTTCCTTAGCGGGCGTAGAAGATGCCACATATCCACTGCTAGTGTTCGATGAAGAACTGCCGGATGACTTGGATTCAGAAGAATCATCCTTGTTATCGTTGTCAGGTAACATTGCCCAGAACCCGCCGCCATTAGGTGATGTTTGGATAAAAACATAATGGTAGCTTGCAGCCGATGCCGTTACGCACATCGCCATTATAAGAAGGGCAGATATCAACACTGACATGAACCTCTTTTTCACTTAGCGAAGTCCTCCTTTCTAAATTGTGCTTGTGACCATAGTATTATACACTAAAATTTACTAGTTTGCATCTTTTCTGTCAACTTCTTTATAAAACAGCTGTATTGTAAGCTTTCTTAAGGCTTCTTCATTAGGATAGAAGTGCTCGAAACCATCCTCTTTAAGGAATGTTTCGCCTTCCATTGTGTAAATACCGTCACTGTCAAATGAATACCCTGAGTATTCCGACGCCAGATATGACATCTCATCAACCGTGATATCCGTCACTATATAATCCTTCATGCTGTTGTAAAGATTGATCGGAAGGGTTATATCTTCCTTGGTCTGTGCCTTCATCTGTTTGATGAACTCGGTAAGATACAGCTTTTGTCTGGCCAGTCTCTTTCTGGCACTTTCGAATTCTTTGGTATCCCTCTGTCTTACAAAAGCAACCGATTCCTGACCCTTCAGGGTTATCTCCTTACCTGCTGTCCATCCTTTATTTATCTTGAGAAGATCATCCATTCCCTCAGGAATCGTGAGTGTCACACCACCGATCGCATCATTAATTTTGGGGATGGCCTGATATCCCACAGACATATATGCATGTATCGGCATATCAAAAAGAAGCTTGCTCACAGCATCTCTTGTAAGCTCGCAGGAATACTCACCGCCTCCGCCAAAAGCATGCTGGACGGCTATGGGACCGTCATAGATCACATCCGAATCATGTTCTCCCATGTTTGCAAGAGTTATGGGCACTTCGGTATTTCTGTTAACTGCAAGTACTTTAATCGTCTCATCCAGGGGATTAAGGATCACAAGAAAAAGACCGTCCGCCTGTCCTCCGCTCGTCTTCGCTATAACTTCCTCATCGGTTGCCTGATTGTGAGCATCATCGATTCCCATGACCAGAAAAGTACGTATCCGGTCATTGTATTCATACACCTTGCCGTCAAGGCTGACCCAGCCTTCCTGCCAGTCGCTGGACCAGACTGATTCTGTCCGTATTTCGGAATCTGCCTCCTCGGTCATCACAGGTCCTTCGGTATTGGCGTTCCTTCCCAGCCTGTCCCTTCCGAGTATGGCCATAATCTTGACCGTTGCTGCCAGGATAACTATGATGGCAAGTATGCACCCAAGGATTATCAATACTCTCCTGAGAATATATTCACTTCTTGTAATACCTCTTCTACTCATCAGTATAGTCCTTAACAAAACCACCGGCAAACCTGGCCTGTACAAGGAACCTGCGGTCATCCTTCCCTAAAACTCCTGTTGACAGGGTCAGGATCTTATCCTCATATGTAGGCCAGTATTCCTTGTTAAGGTTTGATGAGATACCGGCTATCTCCTCAAGCCTCTGCAGGTACGCATTATACATATCGCGGTCATCGGTTCCGTAAAACATGACTATCAGCTTATCATCCGATTCATATGCCGCAAAAGTCTCGTAAAGAAGGATCGCATCCTCTGTATATACATAAATGTAAGGATGTGTGTTAAAGAAATCCGGATCGGCATAAAGGTTTAGCTTGGAAAAACCCTTGTCATTTCCTCCGTTGTGCCCGTAGACCACCGTAACATTATCGGAAAAATCCTTGCTGTTAAAGAACTGGGTAAAGAGTGCACCGTTCTCATCAGCCTCACCCTTGCTGTTGTGCTCGGAATAATAAAGAACATCCTCGGGATGCTGGAGGATGGAATCATCTATCCCGGTATCGGGTATATACAGCCATGCATAAATATCTGGATTAACGGTATTTCTTAATTCTTCTATATCTACCGTTTTATCCTCAGGAAGAAGGTTCTGGTAAAAACTCTCTTCACTCTCTTCCGGCTCAACCCCTGCTCCCTCATCATCCGCTTCCGTATTTCCTTCCGACCGTTCAACGTCCGCATTCTGTGCGGCTGATGATCTGGCCTGCTCCTGGGTAACCTTATCCGTATCCTCATCGTTCCTTATAAGTGCCCTGTTGTCAAGGTACATGAGTGTACCCAGAACAATACACAAAACAGCTGCCAAGGTCACCAGAACGATAAGCACGCCTATAGGCATGTTATTTCTGTCTCTTCTGCTCATTTATGCTCCTTAATCCTTCTCTTAATTCCCGATTCTTATGATCATGTTAAGATTCCATATCCGAAACCATCTTAACATATTCATCATGATCCCTGATATACTCATTCCCGTCGTAGTGCTCGCTTGCAAGCACAAGCAGAACCGAATCCTGCGAAAAATCATACATATCCTTCCACAGCATGGCCGGTATGTACAATCCCATCCTCGGCCTGTTAAGCTCCACAACATCCGTTTCACTGCCGTTATCGATCCTTACCTTACTCGATCCGGCAACATTTATCAGCACGAATTCGGTTCTCTTATTGGCGTGACTTCCCCTCACAACCGTACTGTCGCTTCCATAAATGTAAAACACACGTTTTACATCAAAGGGCACGTCTATACCGCCGCATTCGGCAACCACCAGGTTGCCGCGCTCATCTCCGTATTCTCCGAATTCTATTACTCTGTACTGGTCCTTGATCTTAGTCATTTTTTTATTTCCATCCGGTCTTTCAGTCTACATATCTTTATCATTTAAGTTCTCTTTATTTCAGCAAAATATTAATCATTATACTGTGTCTTTTGATGATTCGCAATATTTTGCAAGGTGGTTTGGATCTTCACCCTACCCGCAGAAATTTATATATACTATCATATAAAAATGGGCTAATCCTCATAAGCACAAATGCAAAATAATGCTTCTTGTTCATATATTCTTTTGCATCTTTAAATCTGTAGTTTCTTATAATATCTTTATAAGCTTTGTACAGATCACTATATCCTCCTTGTGCGTCACCTTCATATAATAATCTCATCGTTTTACATACTTCATTAATATACTTCGCTTTAGCATATTCATATACAGCAGAGTTGTCCTTCTCCTGTTTCATTATAGTTTCGGAAAGCCTTACCGCATGAGTATATTTCTCATTGAAACCACTTTTCATCGCAGACCCGGCATGGATCATATATCTGTATAAAGCTTCCGAGGAATCAAGAACTGCTATTTTTGCATTCTTCAAAGCTCCATAAACAAAATACATATCTTCCCCAATTGCATATCCTTCAGGAAAGGTAACATCCTGAATGATCTCGCGTTTAAATAGTTTATCGAATACATTGTTACATATATAATCCGACCTGAAAAAATCAATCATTAGCTGTTGCGGATCGTCCCACTTTTTTATAATAGCCTCTTTGTGCTTTACGCACTTTCCATCTTCAAATACCACCAAAAAATCACCAATACCTACATCCGCATTACTGCTTTCCATTATACTCAACAGTTTCTCATACAGTTTGTCAGAGGCTTCATCATCCGCGTCCAAAAAAGCAATATACCTTCCCGTGCTTATTTCAATGCCGTAATTTCGAGCAGCTGAAACTCCTGCATTCTCCCGGTGAAATACTTTTATATTTTCATATCTGTTTTCATAATCTTTCAAGATTTCCAAACTATTATCCGTTGATCCGTCATCAACGCACACTATTTCCAATCTATCAAAGATAGTCTGGCCGATCAGAGATCCTATGCTGTTAGGTAAATATCGTGCACCGTTGTATACAGGCACTATTACGGATATTAAATATTCGCTGTTCATAACATGAATTTACCATAGTTTACGGGTTTTATCAATTTGAGACCTATGATATAATTCTTTCATAAAAATTTCATGGAAAAGGATATACAGGATTGATGAACGCTCCCATCTGTCATGTAAGTATTGTTATACTGCATTACAATGATGCAGCTATGACAGAAAGCTATATAGCTAATATTCAGACACTTAACTGGACAGGCATTGATTATCATATAATAATTGTAGACAATGCATCACTTGACGGAAGTGGAAGAATTCTAGCAAATAAGTATGATTCCAGTTCTATAATCGATGTAATATTACTAAGTAGCAATGAAGGATTTGCCAGGGGCAATAATGTTGGTATAAATCATGCATTGAACAGTTACTGCCCTGATCTCATAGTTGTATCAAATAATGATATTATTATTGATAATGCAGATCTTCCTCAGAAATTAGTGGCAATATACAAAAGCACTGGCTATGATATATTAGGTCCTGATGTATACAGCATTACTAGAAAATATCATCAGAGTCCAATCAGAGATCATTATCTCAGTCTTATTGAATTAAATGAAAAAAAGAAAAATATAGACAAGGCACTTAGTAAATTATATGTACTTGACTTTCTTAAAATATATGATTTGTTAAGAGGCGTCAAACGTATTATTAACCCCAAAACAATGGATGTTCTTAATTATGATAAATATCAGGAAGATGTAGTAATTCATGGAGCTTTTTTTGTTCTATCTAAAGGCTATTTTTCTGCATATCCTGATGGGCTTTATCCTGCAACATTCCTCTATATGGAAGAAGACATACTAAATTATAGAGCAACAAAGAAAAACCTGAAAACCGTATATGATCCTGCCATCCAGATAAAGCATCTTGATGGCGCATCTTCCTTCAAGCAAAGCGGTAACCGTTGTAAAAAATATATTTTTGAACTGGAGCAAACCAAAATATCATGTGACAAAATGATAGAATATATTAGTGGATGACTTTTCCTGTCAGTCGTTTTATTTTTCGTATATTATATACAACATAATAGTCTAAGTTCTTTTTTATCCGGTGTGCAGCTTGTATTGATCTATATTCTCTTTGAACAGTTTCTGCTTCTTCCGCACTTATTCCATTCTCATCATATATTGATACAGTTCTATCCATATGTTTAATTTTCATTCCTCTTAGATATGCCTTAAGAAAAAAATCATAATCTGCTGCATATTTGTAAATAGTATTATATTTATAATTCAGCATTATATCTCTTTTAACAAATACTGATTGGTGACAAAAAATGCACTCATATTTAATCATGAAAATAAATCGACTTTTCCATAACCCCTTTTTCAAAAGAGTATTTCCATACACGATATCGCACCGATTATATGTTATATAATCACAAAAAAAATCAATCGCGTCTGCGGAAGCAAAAACATCTCCTGCATTCAGGAAAATGAGCCATTCTCCCAAAGCATGTACTATGGCTTTATTCATAGCATCATATATGCCTGAATCCTTCTGTCTAATAATATTAATTCTTTTCTTGCCATGATATTCTTTTGAAATCTTTTCAATCAGTTCATATGTTCCATCATCCGAATAGCCGTCAGCTATCAGATATTCAATGTCATTACAAGTTTGATTCATTACGGAATCCATCGTTTTTATAATATTGTCTTTTGTATTCTTACAAACCGTAATAACAGTTATCATAATCCTTCACCGTTTAATTTACTAGTCTTCTTTTTATTCTTCTGAAAAAGTTCTTTTGCTTTTCATAGTCAGGAAATAAAGATAATCCTAACCCAAACCTAATAAATCTGATAAAAGCCTTGACCCATTTATAATCATTCGAATAATTGTTTTCAATTCTCTGGAAAACAGCCGGCTCACCAATACTAACCTGAAATATTAAGTCTTTCCACTTTTCCACCAATATACTTGCCTCAAATTTCTCTTGTACAAAATGCCGAGCGTTTTCCCCCATTCTCAGATTCTTTTCTTTGTTCAGTAGTAATTCAGTTATCTTATTCACAAAGTCAGCTTCGCTTGTAAACAGATAACCTGTATTACCACTATCAATTGTATCAAGCATGCCCCATTTTTTTCTACTTATTACAGGAACACCGCTTAATTCCATTTCCACTGCACTTAAGCAAAAAGTTTCAGTCAAAGCAGTCGGATTTGTTATTCCTACAGAAGTATGGGCAAACACTGTCCCCTTCTCTTTTCCCAATATTCCCAAAAAATTCACGGAATCCATAACTTTTCCATTATCATCAGTCAAGTATTTCATAAACGAATCTTCATATTCCTGTTCGGCTATTCCATATTTTCCGAGAGTAATGTTTCGGTCATATACCTGTCCGGTACCAATAACATTCAACTTAACTGCTGGGACTCTTTCTTTTATTTTTTGGTAGTTTCTAGCTAGCACATGAAATCCTTTTGCATGAACAAGTGCACCAACATAAGTTATTTCTGGATCATCAATAAAACGTTCGGCAAAAGGAATATTTGTATTGATCATATTATAGATACAAGCCGCCTTTATAATAATATCATTATCAATATAAGCATCATACTCTTCTTTTCCAACAAACACTACTCTTTTTATATTCGCGCATTTAGAGAGAAGACCTATTTCATAATATTCTAGATAAACATGCGCCCATGCAATTGCATTTATGCTAGTAGTCGATAAAAACTCATACCAATGTTTCGGCTTATTGATCTGGTATATAAAAACATCCACTCCGTCCGCTTCTACTCTATTCAACATTTCAATTTCATCCGAAACGATTGTATCTTCTATATTTTCTGGCAAAGAATTCATATTGTAATGATAATAACATAAAGATTCGTATGATCCATAATTATGCAAATATACACCTAACAGCAAAAAAAGATACTCTGATCCACCAATTCCCGGATTACCTTCTTCAGGATTGCTTAAATCTATGTTTCTAAAAGTTTTATCAATGAGCTCAATTCCAATCTTCATAATAATCTTTACTATACTCTACTCTATTTTTTGCAAATAATAATATAAGCCGTCTACTATTTTTTTCCACGCAAATA
>JBGUQP010000073.1:0-3776 GCA_045131145.1 Lachnospiraceae bacterium
CCGTATCTGCCTGATGCTTTCACTGATATTCATAGAGCTGAGGGAAGAAAAGAAGATACTTAAGAATATTTTGGTCATACCGGCCGTTGTCAATTTTGTGATCACGATGCTTGCTTTCTTCACAAAACTGGTATTCTGGTACGGCGAGGACGGAAGCATAATGAGAGGCCCGTTAAGTTATACTCCTCACGTGGTTTCGTTCCTATATGCCGTGATACTGTTTGTATACGGCATTTACATCTTAAAATATGACAGATGGCGTGAATCGATCGTGGTTTGTGTGGCTACCATGCTTTCACTGCTTGCCACATTTGTTGAGACCATGTTCCAGTTAAGAGGAATCCTTATCGGAGTAGTATCTCTTGATGTTGCATTCTTTTACATGTTCATGCATGTGGAGTACTTTAAGAGGGATATCCTGACAGGAGCGCTTAACCGTGTAAGCTTCTATGCAGATACCAGAAATCTTGAGAGCAAGGATGAGGTAACGGTATTCTCGATAGATCTGAACGATCTGAAAAAGATAAATGATACTTTAGGACATCCGGCAGGAGACGAAGCTATAAAAGGCGCAGCACAGGTAATAAGGAAAGACCTGCTTAAGGGAAGTCATTTCTACCGTGTGGGCGGAGATGAGTTTGTGATAGTCTCGATCGGCGTACCTCAGGAAAAGACGAATAAGATGCTTACCTGTCTCCTTATGGACATGAACGCATCAAAATACCGCTTCGCCATAGGCAGTGCCACTATGCAGGATAATGAGGTATTCGATGATGTATACAAACGCGCCGACCGTGAAATGTACGCCAACAAACGTGCCATGAAGGGCGAGCGCCGCAAAGCATAAGTAAGGGTCAGGTAATATTAAAAATCTAACAACAAATACGGGCTCTGTCCGGACAGCATCCCGACTTAATTGCAACATAAGACAATTAAGATCGGGAACTATCCGTCACGAGCCCTTTTATTTCCGGTTTTTCGATAAAAAAGCGGGGGCGCGGATTGTTTTTCCGGACACTCTTTGGAGTGTGTCCGGGGAAATGATCCGTGGCCCCCGCGGGTTAATTAAAGTTTATAAATTATTATGGTACCTGACCGGGATATTAATAAGATCAGATGTAGTACTCTACGTTATACTCGGTCTTACCTGCTGCGGCAGGAACAAGGTTGCCTACTACAGCTGCACCGTCTACTACGAGGCCCTTGCCGCTGCCATCCTGGATGACACTGATGTTGTAAGTTGCGCCTCTGTACTTACGTGTTACCTTATAGCTTCCGAAGTCCTTGGTAACACAAGGCTTGATCGAAAGACCCGAGAGTGTAGGCTGGATACCTAAGATAGCCTGGGTGATATCAACTACAACCCATGCAGCGGTACCTGTAAGGAATGAGTTCTTAGCTTCGCCGTAATGAACAGCTGCACGGCCTGCGATCATCTGGCTGTATACATAAGGCTCTGTGCGATGGATCTCGCTTACGTCCTCAAGGAATGCAGGACAGCTTCTCTTATAAATATCAAATGCCTTTTCAGCATCACCGATAACAGTAGCAGCCACTGAACACCAGGGATTGTTATGTGTGAAGATTGCACCGTTCTCTTTGTATCCGGGCGGATATGAAGAAATCTCACCCAGTTCAACGTGATAAGTAGTATAGCAGGGAGCTAAGATCTCGATACCGTAATCATTCATCAGGTGCTTATAGATGGAATCAAGTGCCTTAGCACCGTAGCCCTTCTCCTGACCTATGCCTGCCATGGTACAGAAGCCCTGAGGCTCGATGAAGATCTTGCCTTCTTCACATTCATTTGAACCAACTTTGTTTCCGTATGCATCATATGCACGTAAGAACCACTCGCCGTCCCATCCGAATTCTTCGGTAGCGGCTTTAACCTTATCTACCTCAGCCCTGACAGCCTTTGCTTCATCGGCAAGTCCTACATAATCACAGATATCTGCATATTCCTTACCGTATTTAACAAACATACCTGCGATAAATACAGACTCTGCAACAGGGCCTTCGGAAGGTCCGAATGTCTGGAAGGATTCACCGGGCTCCTCTGAGAAGCAGTTAAGGTTCAGACAGTCATTCCAGTCGGCACGTCCGATAAGGGGAAGACCGTGAGGTCCTTTGTTATTGATGGTAAAGTTGATACTTCTGCGGAGATGCTCCATAAGGGGCTTCTCACTGCCTTCAACATTGTTGAAAGGTGTGGGATGGTCAAGGATTGAAGCATCGCCTGTCTCACGGATATAAGCTGCTGTACATGCGACAAGCCATAACGGGTCATCGTTAAAACCGCCGCCGATATCTGCGTTACCACGTTTGGTAAGAGGCTGGTACTGATGATATGTCGAACCGTTTTCAAACTGAATGGAAGCGATATCGATAATTCTGTCCCTTGCTCTTTCAGGGATAAGATGCATGAATCCGAGTAAGTCCTGACAGGAATCTCTGAATCCCATGCCACGTCCGATACCGGTCTCCCAGTATGAAGCGGAACGGCTCATGTTAAAGGTAACCATTACCTGGTACTGATGCCAGATGTTTACCATACGGTTAACCTTTTCGTCCTTGCTCTCAACATGATAGATGGAGAGAAGGTTATCCCAGTACTTCTTTAATGCATCGAATGCCGCGTCACATGCTTCAGCGGTATTGTACTTATTGATAAGAGCGATAGCGGGCTTCTTGTTGATAACGCCCTTTGATTCCCATTTCTCTGTCTTGGGAACTTCGATATATCCGAGCTGGAATACATAAGATTTCTTCTCGCCGGGAGCAAGTGTAACCTTGATACTGTGGCTTGCGATGGGATACCAGCCGCTCGCAACGGTGTTGCCGCTCTTTCCGTTCTCAATGGCTATAGGATTGTTCCAGGCGCGTCTTGCACCTAAGAATACGTCACGGTCGGTATCAAAACCGTCCACCTCGGTATTAACGGTGAAGAAAGCGTAATGGTTACGTCTCTCACGGAATTCTGTCTTATGATAGATGGTGCTGCCCACAACTTCGAGCTCACCGATACTTAAGTTTCTCTGGTAGTTCTGTGAATCATCAACCGCATTCCATAAGCACCACTCGATTCCGGAGAAGAGGGTAAGCTCTTTGGCTGCGCCTGAATTATTGGTAACCTCTAATTTATGGAGCTCACAAGCATCTCCTAAAGGAACGAAGAAAGTAAGCTTTGCATTAACGCCGTCCTTGGTGCTGTTAAATGTGGTATAGCCCATACCATGCCTGCACTCGTAGCTGTCAAGCTCTGTCTCTGCGGGACGGTATGCGGGGCTCCATACGGTGTTGCCGTCCTTGATGTAATAAAGCCTTCCGCCTATATCACCGGGAACATCGTTATAACGATATCTGGTGATTCGTCTGAGCTTTGCGTCACGGTAGAAGCAGTAGCCGCCGGCGGTGTTGGAAATAAGTCCGTAAAAGCCGTCATTCCCTAAGTAATTGATCCAGGGAAGAGGAGTAAAAGGTGTGGTTATGCAGTATTCTTTTGCTGCATCATCGAAAAATCCGAACTTCATAAATAGAATCCTTTCCTTTATAAATAGTGATAGATCATAGGTCCATTTTATCATAAAATCACGCTTTTGCAATGGATTATTTTGCCCAGAGCACATTAAAATTTTGTTGACATCTATCTTTCGTAGAGTTAAAATAATAAATTAGATTTATATGTAAATAAATAATCTGCAAATTTTACATCTTATTATATTTATTTATGGAGGTATACTATGTTTTGTGAAAAATGCGGTAGCAAGATACCT
>JBGUQP010000074.1:0-3501 GCA_045131145.1 Lachnospiraceae bacterium
ACTGTTGTGGACATATTATAACCTTTATTCTGTAATCTCGCATCAAGAATTCCAATATTTTTATCTATCAGATCAAGGGCCGATTCATCATTAAAGTAGAAATTGGTATTGACCTTGTTCTTCTGCATGGCAACATAAACATCCATGGGCCCTAAATTATCCATATCAAGATGAAGAAAGGCACTTACAGGGCCATCCTTATTGAGAAGGTTCTTCTTCTTGGTATAAACATACAGCTCACCATGGGCATTCTCCTGAGCCATCCTTACCGGGAGCTGAACATAAGCTGCCATCTGGTTTAACTGGTTCATGAAGTTTACGTTATCATTTATGTTAGAAGCACTCTTCATTACCTCACTTCCGGCCTGGCCTGCATTCTTAAGTATCTCCATGGCCTTCTGGGACTGTTCGGCAAGCTGTTTATAGAGTTCCTCCACTGCACCTTCCCTGGCCACATCGGCAGGATTAAGGAGCATCTGCTTCATCAGCTGGTTACCCACAAGCTGTTTAAAATCATTGTTGTTAAGGATCCTTGATAAGGCCTCCTTCTGGGCATCAGACAGCCCCCTGTCTGATCTTGACATATCGATCATGGTCCTTACAAAGTCAATCACATCATTTACAGACAACTTCCCGCTTACTATATCGTTAAGTTCACTCGAGGGCATACCCAGCTTGCTCAAGTCATCCATAAGCCCCTGCATGAGCTGGCCGGTCCCGTCGGGTGTACTTCCTCCGCTCGCAAGCGCGCCGCCATCCTGAGAAACAGCTGTTTCACCCATGTTTACCGAAGCATTCATTTCCGGGGTTGATTCGGAATCGGCATTAAGAGTCACTGCCCATACATCCTCAACCTCAACAGGAGGAACTTCCGGAACTTCGGCTATTATATTGGTCGGTCCGTTTGCGGCGATCTCAATTGACTGTACTGCCGTTCCCGTTATTGAAGGATTATTAAGGATCGCTCCCCAGTCCTTATCACCTGCGGAGACAAGGCTCAATATATCATTGCTAAGCTGCAGCTGGGCATCTGTCAATATCTGGCCGGTATCTGTCAGAACGGTAACGCTTCCTTCGTCTAAAGCAGCCGATCCGCTGCCTAAAAGGTTGCCAAGCCCTTCACTTAACCCCGCTGCATCATTGATTATCTGATGTTCGAAATTCCTGTAATTCTCATACTGCTCTATATTCAGTTCATTAATGGGGAGTCCCAGCTTGTTAAGCTGTACGATCGTTGCCGGATCAGTCGTGGGATTGGCTTCCAAAATATACGCCATATTCCGTAAGGCCTGGGAATTAACATTCATGCCCTCATCAAGCATATTTGTGACCATGGCAAGATTGGCCGCAGTTGCTCTCATCCCTGCTGCAGACAGGGCTGCATTTGCCATTGAATTGTTTGTAAGGTTTGCATACAGGGGATGAAGTGTTGTCTGCTCCCCGTTGCTCGTGACCTGGAACATGAGCTTCTGACCGACAGCTATGTCCATGTTCTGATCAAGTGTTGCCGTGAGTGTTGCATTATTATCAAGGCGAAGGGTAACCTCACCGTTTTTAACGTTCATAACTTCTCCGCCGACAACCTGCCCCGGTGCTATTGCAGCTGTCTGGCCGGCCTGTGAAGGCGCATTATTTGCGGCATTATTAACAGCACCGGCTGAGCCTGCCTGTGAAAGCGCAGTGTTTCCCGGTCCGCCTGTCTGCCGGTATGCATTTATAGCACTTAGATCGAGCGCCATACCCTTCTCCCCGTCTTATACATCATATAAAGTTGCCAATAAAGCTTCTCCTGTGAATCGGTGTAGGACCGTACTTCTTAATGGCTTCAATGTGTCCGGCCGATCCGTACCCCTTATTTGATGCAAAATCATACTCCGGATACTCTTTATCATACTCAACCATAAGCCTGTCCCTTGTGACCTTGGCCACTATCGATGCGGAAGCGATCGAGATTGATTTGGCATCTCCCTTTATTATCGGTATCTGCTTAATATCCACTCCCGGGATCGTGACCGCGTCATTAAGAAGCAGGTCGGGCCTTGGATCAAGCTTACTTATTGCCTGCCTCATAGCCTCATATGTTGCCTGAAGTATGTTTATCTCATCTATCCTGATATTATCAACAAATCCAAGGCCTACCGAAACGGCCTCATCCATGATAACATCATAAAGCTCTTCTCTTTTTGTTTCGGACAATTTCTTGGAATCATTAACATATAAAATGCAAGAATCTTTCGGAAGTATTACTGCACCCGCCACAACAGGCCCCGCAAGAGGTCCTCTTCCGACCTCATCGATGCCGCAGATAAGCTCAAAATCCGCATACTTACGCTCATATTCCTTCATGATCTCGATCCTTGCAAGCTCGGCTTCATACTTTGCGTATTTTTTTCGCGCCCTGTCTACAAGAGCCTGCACCCCCGGCCGCTCATCCGACGCATATTCTTCCATAAACAAATTCAATTTTTCTTCTTTTAATGAATCAAATTCATTTTTTATCTCAGAGATTTTTTTTACCATATAGTCCTTTACCCTGTATGTTCTCTGTATTATTAGTAAAAATATCGTCCGTGAGGGTACATAATAAATTACGGCTTCTCCAGCGATATCCTTCCAAGCTTCCCGCTTCGGAAATCATCTATGAACAACGTTGCCGCCCTTTCTATATCCGGCTCCCCACCCTTTACAAGACACTTCCTTACAAGAGCGATATCCGAAAGCACCTCATGCGAAGCCCTGTCCTCTTCTATTCCGTATCGGTCAGAAATAAGTCCTGAATATGAATTCGCAGGATCTATGAGATAATCGATAAGCTCACATGCAAGCTCCTGTCTTTCAATGATCTCATCATTTATAGAGCCTATAAAAGCTATCTTCTTTCCTGTACTCTGATCTTCGAATTTAGGCCATAAAACACCGGGCGTATCAAGGAGCTCCACATCTTTGTTAAGCCTTATCCACTGTTTACCCTTGGTGACTCCGGGCTTGTTACCTGTCTTAGTCGCAGCCTTACCGGCCAGGGAATTTATAAAGGTTGACTTACCGACATTCGGGATCCCGACAACCATGGCGCGCACCGGCCTGTTTTTGATCCCCCGCTTCCTGTCACGTTCTATCTTAGCCTTACATGCCTCCTGTATGGCAGGCTTTATCCTGCTTATACCTTCGCCGGTTTTTGAATTTATCTTTACTATGCTGTAGCCCTTGTCCGAAAAATAAGATGTCCACTCATCATTGATCTTAAGGTCTGACAGATCGGCCTTATTAAGAATTATCATCCTGGCCTTGCCTTTTGCAAGCCTGTCTATATCCGGATTTCTTGTGGCAAGAGGGGCCCTGGCATCAACGAGCTCAATGACCAGATCTATGAGCTTTATATCTTCCTCCATCATACGGAAGGCCTTCTGCATGTGACCCGGAAACCATTGATAAACCATTATTCCACCCTTCCCATTCTCGTATCTTCGTACTTCATATGATACCAGACCTTGCCCTCGATCA
>JBGUQP010000075.1:0-2091 GCA_045131145.1 Lachnospiraceae bacterium
ATTATCGTCTCAAAGCCCAGCTTCTTAAGGGCCTTGGCCGCATGTACACAACAGTAATCGAACTCGATACCCTGGCCAATCCTGTTGGGACCGCCGCCAAGGATCATGATCTTCTTAGTATCTGTATTCGAAGGACTGCTGTCCTTCATATTGTATGAAGAATAGTAATAAGCACTGTCCTGGGTTCCGCTTACATGAACACCTTCCCAGGCTTCAACCACACCCAGTTTGATACGTGCATTCCTTATCTCTTCTTCCGATACATCAAGCAGCTTACTTAAATACTTATCCGAGAAGCCGTCCTTCTTGGCTGCCGTAAGTACTTCATCCGGAAGCCTGCTTCCCTTGTATGACTTAATAGTCTCCTCTTCGAGTACAAGCTCCTGCATCTGCTCGATGAAGTAAGGCTTGATCTTGGTAATACTATAGAGTTCATCCACGGTTGCCCCCTTGCGGATGGCTTCATACATGATGAACTGACGCTCCGATGTGGGAATATGGAGCATGTCCATTAATTCCTTCTTGGACTTTTCAGCAAAATCCTTGGCTCCGCCCAGGCCGTACCTTCCGATCTCAAGAGACCTAATGGCCTTCTGGAAGGCCTCCTTGTAGGTCTTGCCGATACTCATGACTTCGCCGACAGCCCTCATCTGGGTTCCCAGCTTGTCCTCAGCACCCTTGAACTTCTCAAATGCCCAGCGTGCATACTTGATAACTATATAATCACCGTCCGGTTTGTACTTATCAAGTGTCCCGTATTTACCGCAGGGGATATCCTCAAGATCAAGGCCTGCAGCAAGCATGGCCGAAACAAGAGCGATCGGGAAGCCTGTTGCCTTCGAAGCAAGGGCCGATGAACGGGATGTACGGGGATTTATCTCTATTACTATGATCCTGCCGGTCTCGGTATTTCTTGCGAACTGTACATTCGTACCGCCGATGACCTGGATCTTATCTACAATCTTATATGCCTGACGCTGTAACTCTTCCTGTACATCCTCAGGTATGGTAAGCATAGGCGCCGAGCAGAAGGAATCACCTGTATGCACTCCGAGGGGATCGATATTCTCGATGAAGCAGACCGTTATCATCTTACCCTTGGAATCCCTTACAACCTCAAGTTCCAGTTCTTCCCAGCCAAGAACTGATTCTTCAACAAGTACCTGACCGACGAGGGATGGCTGAAGGCCTCGCTCACATACAGTCTTTAATTCTTCAACATTGTAAACCAGGCCGCCGCCTGCTCCACCCATCGTATATGCGGGACGAAGAACTACCGGGTAGCCCAGCTTCTCCGCTATCTTAAGAGCATCATCCACCGAATAGGCAACTTCCGACCTTGCCATCTCGATCCCGAGCTCGTTCATGGTCTCCTTGAACTCGATACGGTCCTCACCTCTCTCGATCGCATCGACCTGAACGCCTATGACCTTGACGCCGTACTTGTCAAGAACTCCGGCCTTGTTTAATTCGGAGCAAAGATTAAGACCGGTCTGACCACCTAAGTTAGGCAATAGTCCATCCGGTCTCTCCTTCTCAATTATCTGTGTAAGCCTCTCAAGGTTAAGGGGCTCGATATAGGTTACATCTGCTGTTTCAGGATCGGTCATTATCGTTGCGGGATTGGAATTGACGAGAACTATCTCGTACCCAAGCTTCTTAAGCGCCTTACAAGCCTGAGTTCCGGAATAGTCAAATTCACACGCCTGGCCGATGATGATCGGACCCGAGCCGATGATCAGGATCTTGTGGATATCTTCTCTCTTTTTCATTGAAATCTCCTCTTCTTAAGATATTCCAAATTGCTCCGTTGCTCTGCAACTCTCGCAATTTGCACCCATTCGTAATCCGCATTATCATGCTGCTTACTCATGTCTGTACGGGTCTCGAGGTATAACAGCCTTATGTGCAAGCACAAAGTCTGTATACTTCTTGACCCTCGAATATACAGTATATCAAAAAAACGCTCGGGTTAAAATACCCGAGCGTCAAAAATTTTAACTAAAAATCAGGGCCTTTTTGCTCCACAATTCGAGCAGAAATTACCTGTGTTTACGGTGCCGCATGAGCATGTCCATTCAGCCGGTGCGG
>JBGUQP010000076.1:0-3330 GCA_045131145.1 Lachnospiraceae bacterium
TATGTTGTTTGAAGCATCTTTTATTCTTACCATGACAGCTGATGCATCGGTACTTCCTTCTACAATGGCAGAAGTTGCGGTTAACGTACATGAGCTGACGGTGACTGATTCATTTTTTGCGCTGACCGGAACGGATATCAGTAAGATAAGACCTAAGGTCAACAGAACGGATAGTAATGTTTTTTTCATAACAATCCTCCTTGATTATTTTTTGCTTTAATCTGACAATATGGCATTATGGACATTTTAATACCAGGTAATATGGCCGTCCCAGTATATACCTTTACCGGAGCCTACCTGTGTGCCGCCAAAGTTGTCATCGTCGTCCCAGCCTGCATTAAGCACATTTGCGTAGAATCCTTTGTTGCCGTTATATGAGTAGTAAGTATCTGTTACATTGCCGATCCATAAAATTCCGTCAAAAGTTTTAGCCTCGGCAAATCCGATCAGGAATACGGTAGTAGCGACTGAATCGTTGGTGGCAGCCATTCTGCCGTCAAAGCCTCGAGTAACCTCACCGCCGCCACTCAGGGTCAATATATCATTGTTTTCTGCAGTGATAACGCGATGTGTTCCGTCATCAAAGGTCATGTAAAGTGAGAGATCGGAGCTGTTTCCTGTAGGATCGTTTGTAGGCGTATAGTAGATACCGTATACAGCGATCTGCTCACCTGCAAAGTAGTCATAATCTAAGCCTATCGTTCCTTCTCTATGGTCAAATCCCATATCAAGGTGATCGGGTGTATCATGGTCTTCATTAGGATCTCCTGAGAGGTACATATATTGTATTACGAGACCTACACGGTTGATGGTAAGATGTCTGGTTTTGCCGTCAGAGTAGGTGATATTCAAAGGAATGGTGGCATAGAAGTTGGAGTCGAAGGTTATCTCTATATCACCGTTATCTTTTGTTACGATATGTACACCTGCTGCAAGAGATTCGTCTGCAAGCTCAACTGCTGTGATCTCGCGTACTGTAACTCCTGTTTCTTCTGCAAGGGGTCTGATATACAGAGTCGAAAGACCGATGTATACTGAAGCCTCAGCATCGCCGTCAGAGCTCGTGTTCCAGATAGTATCCGTACCGAAGCCGTTGTTGCCGATGCCGCCGTAGTTCTTTGTTTCTCCGTTTCCTGTCAGCATTACATAGGTCTCTGACCCGATCATAATACGGACTATTGTACCGTAATCTGCAGGGTCGGTTGGCTGACTGGGGCCGTCTTTTGCATTCAGCCAGCGGCTGTTTATGTTAAATGCGTAAACATTGTCGCTGTTCTGTACGTTAGTATCGGCACCCATGCCTCCGATTACTATGGTATCCGGATTGATAGACGATACAATGACAGGAATTGCTTCCTGAGCTGTGCCATCAAAAGGTACTTCGTCTGCATGTGCTTTACGGATATAGAAAGTTTCTCCGGTGCCGTTATCTTTGTTAAAGTCAGTACAGATCAGGAAATCGTTCTTGTCAGGGAGAGTATAAACGGGGATGTTGCTTTCAACGGGATCTCCGTTATCCATATTATAACCCCAGCTGACTTTATAATTATTTACAGGGATGGTAACGCTTGTTCCTTCTTTGTCAATGGCATTGATATCGCCCAGGCTGCCGGTCTTTTCTATACGGGCCGCAAGATCTTCGGCATTGCCAAGTCCGAAATCCTCAAACATGGCTACTGAAATAAAGCGATTGTAGAGCTCGGTAGCAAGATAGCCTTTGATTTCATCATCAGTACCTGTATATGCATACAGGTAATTATCTGCGGTATCCATAATTTTGGGATTACCGGAATTGAGGTATCCCAAAGAAATGTTTAATTCACCTTCGAGGTTGAAAGCATATTCTAATACATTGCCTGAAATGCCTTCATCGAGGAAATTGAAATCTCCGACATCCCAGCAGACTATAGTTTTGGTGGACTCTGCTGCAGGGAAGAAAGTTAAGTTCAGATAAATTTTATAGGCAGTCTCGGGGATTTCCTTTAAGGAGATTCCGTATCCGACTGTCATTCCGTCATCATAGGTGACTACAGGCTCTACGTCTATATAAGAGTCATCTTCAGAGTATTTATATTTTAACGCTATACCTTCATTTTCATTTTCGTTTTCCGAAAACCGGAGACCGCCGACATTGAAATAGAATACGGGCCAGGCAGGATCAAAAGGACATATCCATTTTCCGGTTTCGCTGTCATATCTGAATTCACATTCGCCATGGTTGGGGGTTGAGAAGATCTCTGATACATCATTGTCGGGTGTTTCAGCGTAGAGAGGAAGTCCTGTTACTACGGCACCTTCACATACACGTAAATAATGGTCGTCTCCTGAGCCTGTGATCTTGCCGCCATCCTCTACTTTAAGTGTGCCTTCTATAATAAGATGTCCGCCTTCTTCGATACTGATATTACCGGTTGAGGTGACAACTGTGTCATTATAACCTATCCAGTAAGGACTGATCCGTTCTTTTTCCGGGTCTTCGGGATCCTGCTCCGGAAATCCCGCGATCGTCGTATTACCGGATACGGTAAAGTCGTAGGACGTACCCCAGAGCCATTTTTCCCAATTATCAGGATCTTCAGGATCAGGACCTACATAATAAGGTGTACCGTATGCATCGTAGTGGGCCTCGAGTCCTTCTATTGTTATAGCAGCTCCTGATGCAGAGTATGATCTGAATCTTTCTTCGGTTGAGGAAATAACATAACCGGGATATATAAGACTGCTTGTTCCGGACAGCTTTAAAGCGTCGACATTAAAATCACCTGCCGTCAGCTCGGCGTTATCGGCGATTATGGTCTTATCCCTATCCTCTTCGGTCAGAGTGTAAGTACCGTCGGTTATGAATTTGGCTATTAATTCTTTACCTTCTACGGATTCAGAAGCCGTAACAAGCTCCAAATCGGTAAAATCTTCACCGGAAACAGTTGCATAGATTTTCCAGACAGATGCTGTATCATCTGCATGAGCCTGAACTGTGATACCGTTCATGCTCGGAATGATCAGGGCAAAAACAAGTAACATAACCCAAAATCTTTTAAAAATTTTTCCGGTTGTTTCCTTTCCTGTTTTCTTTCTCATAAAAATCTCCTTTCGGTTTTTTATTCGATTCCGGTCGGGTAGTCTCCCTTTTAAACGAATCTAAAAATTATATCGTCAGATTTTTATCGGATTTACAGTCAGTATATATACAGTTTCGGTTTTGAGGAGTGTTTGATTATGGATAGGTTTTTGGTTTTGGGTACTAATTCGGTTGCAGGGGGGTAGGTTTTGTGATATATTTGGATAGTAATCAGACTGGTTTTACCATTTGGGGGTAGGATGAAAGCTGTT
>JBGUQP010000077.1:0-4585 GCA_045131145.1 Lachnospiraceae bacterium
TATCCATATCGCATACATACTCATCATACTCCTCGTCATAGAAGTAATATGCGCATGAATCACAACTTCCGTTCATATGATCCTCCCAATGTTTTATAACAGGAAGCCGCAGGGAACTCCTCCGTTCACCACAAAATGAAGACAGAAGAACCGTCCCCGTGTCTTCAGTTTATGGTAAGAAATTTACTCATGACGGGCGATTCACCCGATATGGGAGCGATGTCCCAGAGGATCTCCCCGGAATTAGGCGTACGGACCACAAGAGTCCCGTTTGGCGCTCCTTCCGGAACAGTGATCTGGAATACTGAAGCATCCCCTCTGTTAACATCATTCAGCTTGCCCTTATATTTCTCCCTGTCCGTTTCATCTCCACCGTTTGCATCGACATGCAGCCTCATGGAATCCATAAGGCTTACAACAACCAGCCTGTCATATGCTCCCTCATCATAGACAACAGGATCAGACATCTTGTCAATTATCCTCTTGGGAGGATTTATTATCACAAGGGCAGCCGCACCGTCAGGCATCTCATCCTTAAACCTACGCCACTGACGCGACCCGCCAAGCAGATATTCGTAATACTTAAGCACCGCCTTATCCTGCGGCCTGTACTCCACCTTGTAGGTGAATTCCTTCTCCGTACCCTTACCGTCTATTATCCAGCACTCGGCGCCTACTGTCTCATCATCCAGCCACTTGACATCATATACTTCACCTTCATCGACCGAGCCGATAAGGTTACCCCAGAAATCGTAAATCTGATTGTAATTTGAGTAAACGGCTGTTGACAGGTCATCTCCAAGCCATGTTAGGTTTGCACCCGCTATTTCATATTCAAAATCACCCGAATTGATATTATAGAACTCATAAATCCCGACATGAGGATTGACATGACAGTCAACTATTATCCAGTCCCCAACCCTGGTACAATCCATTATGGCCGTAACAGCCGGGGCAAGTTCATGCATATCCCTCTCCTGCCCGTTGATGATGAATTTCGTTCCCTCATAGGAGAATTCAGGATCGATATCTCCAAGGTCATAGATATTATAGTAGCTCTGATCTACCTCGGTTACCTCACTTACCCTCCCTCTCTTATCAAGTGAAACCTCATACATCATAAGAGGATATTCCCTGCTCCATTTGTCAACTTCCAGGAGACCGTCAAGATCCACCCTGTCAGAGATCTTATAGTATATGGCTCTTATATCCTCTTTCTCCGAGAAATATCCTCCCATATACTTTCTCCCGGAATATTCATCTTCTGTTTCATACTCATGCAAAGTCATGGGCTGAAGCCACACACCGTCACTGTCCCTCTCCCAGGCCCAGGCGTAAAAGCTCTCATAGGTGAGTTTATCATCCGTTGCTTCGGGAGCCTTCTCCCGGTAGAAGAGCCAGGCCGGCGACCAGTTTTCGTAATCGTTCGCCCCGACTGTATTCAGTACATAAAGGGAGATCATGGAATCCCCGTTCCCTATCTCCTTAAGATACAGGTAATCCCTGTCCTCACCTATACCGACATGGAATATGCCGCCGGTTTCAGATGGTCCCTCAGAGCCCTCGTAGGTTAACCTGTCCGCAGGCACCAGTTCATCCAGGCCGTCAAATTCAAGACGAAAGCTATCAGGCTCCTCATCCTTATCCGATAAGGAATTATCGAAATATAACTTACCGTATCCTGACGCACCATCCTTAAGACGTGTAAAATCAAATGATCCGTTACTCCTTATGCTGAGTGTGGCAAAGTCCTCTCTCGTATTCCTGTCGATCATGGACCATTCGCCGGATATGAATTCCCTTATTAGTTCCTCGGAAGACAGGTCGACCTCACGTGATACCTCCTTACCGTTTAAGTTAAGATCCCCCTCCTTTGAAGCTTCTTTTTCCGGATCCTTAACTATCGTATTACCTGAAGGTTTTTCATCAGACAACTCATTCCTTATGCCTGCATCCAAAGTATCCTTTAAGTCGGACTTTTTGCCGCAGCCGGCAAGAACCAGAGTCCCGGCCGCCATCAGGCCAAGCAGAACACCTGCCATTCTCTTCATCTTCATTATTTCTCCCCTTACTAAAAATCATTTACTTCATCATATACCATTATAATCTCAAGTCAACCCGAAGTTCAAATACAAAAGGACGGTCTCAATAAAAGAAACCGTCCTTTACAAGGTAAGTCATAAGGAATCCACCGCAAGCGGTCCGCCCTTATGACAAATCGTCGGGACCATCCTGAATTATGCTGCGCATAATGGTTCCTCCTCAGTCCCACCAGTAGCTTCCGTAGAATCTGTCGACGTGGTTCCCTGTGATGCCTGCTTCGAAGACTCCTTTAAGCGCAGGGCCGGAGGAACTGTATTTATCATAATCAGTATCGATCAGCTCCTTATTATGGTTATACCACTCAAGCGGCGAATCCCCGTCCCTGTAGTTTCCGAAGAATTCCGTTTCACAGGTCTTGTCAAATACCGTGTCCTTATCGACTATAAGCGTCGCCGTCTCACCGTATCCCCCCGATAGTTCTTCGATCTGCACATCATTGATCAGAACCTCGTCAGCCGATATATCCAGCTTGCTTTCATCATACACTACATAATAAATCCTGTGTTCTCTCCTGTTTCCCGTAAACTTGACATAGGCATCCTTAAAACCGGCCTTCTTAACTTCCTCAAGGATCGTATCCGCTGCCTCTTTTGTATGGCATGTATCTGCCGTAACACAGTAATAGGGTTCTTCATTTAAGTTCTCCCATTCCGGTGAGTACACATATTCTGCCTCGAATCCCTTCTCCTTAAGTTTATTGCTTAATTCAACCGCCTTCTCCCTGTCCTTAAGAGAACCTGCAAAGACCCCATAGAAGGGAAGTATATCCTTACCCACATCAACCTTTACGTTTCCCTCATCTTCCGCTCTTACAAAATGCTCAAAGTTACCTGAGTCAAGTTCCATCTTCCCATCTTCATCAATGCGCATTATATCGGGAGTCATATCACGCGCTTCGTTATCCTCTTCCATAAGCACCCGGATACTGTCTGTATCAAGAGGAAGGTAATGAGGTAACATTATATCCCTTTCATCGTCGTAATCATCCTGCGACCATTCAAAGGCACCCCTTAACGCATCCGCTTCATTAATCTTTCCTGCAAGCTTATAAGAGGTTAAAAAATAGCTGTCATATTCATCATGGCATTCAAGCAGGACAGTCTTACTGTTTTTATGTATAAGATAAGTGTCGTAATAGTTTGTACCGTCTTCCATAACAGTCTTAAAGTTTTCAAGTTCCCCGTCAATGCCCACATGCAGTCCGCTGACATAATAATGGTCCGAGCCTTCGGATTCCTTCATATCGATCATCGGATATGCATTTACATATTCGCAAGTACCGTTATCATCCGTATCGATATAGCAGCCGACATGCTCGGGAACCTGGCTTACCCACTCATCCCTTCCATCCTCTGCAAATTCCTCGTCAAAGATGGTCCCATCCTTATCATCCGTAAAATAAACCGTCTGACTCACGCCCTCCGGAAGTCCTGTATAAGCATTAAGGAAAAAGGTAACTCCATAAGGATCGAGAGTCCATGCGCATGACCCGGAATCTATATACTCTTTAATGCTTTCCTTCAAGGTATCGGCATCTGTATCGGCATCAATAAAATATACATTCTTCTTGGCGTAATCAAAATACTCCTTAAGTCTGCCCGCTAGAACATCAAAGAAAGCGTCCTCATCCTTCACTATATCGGACAGCTTAATCTCTTCACCGTCTGCCGTATAATAATTGTGGGATGTATATTCCGTATAATACTGCCCGTCAAACTGACCGACTGCCGAGTACTCGGTCACAAAACTGAGTACTGATGAATCCGCCCTTCTTAAATAGGTGTTAAAGCTCTCCTCATAGGAAAACATCTCATCCTTTTCAAGGGCCTTGAGCTCTTCTTCACGTTTGTCCTCTTCATCGGCCAGTATCTCATCCCTTGCTTTTTCAAGGCGCATCGCCAGATCTTTATTGGAACGGGCATAGTCTTCACCGAGCGAAAGGTAACTGTATTTATGGTCGATTACAAGCTGCCCCTTACTGTTATGCTCATATTTAAAGCCCCTGTGTTTAAGAAGGACCGGCTTCCTGTCTGACTTTTTAACCCTCTTTGCTTCCTTTTCCTCCTTGTCTTTTATAGGATCATCCTCATCGGAAGCTTCGCCCTGCTTTTCTTCCGCAGAAGAAACATCAAGTTTACTTTTCAGATCACTGTCACCTTTATTACCGCATCCTGTAAGGGTAAGACCCGCTGCCAGGATCATACATGCCGCAAACGCAATATTTCTTCTCATCATTTTCTCCTTTACAACCCGTTTACCGGTAAAATATACTGCATGATCAGTCGTTTATAACAAGCCCATAGTGCCGTGCCTTGACAGCAAGCTCAAGACGCGACTGATAGCCCGTCTTCTGGAGCATGTTTGAGATATGCATTTTAACCGTCGACTGTTCTACGCACAGCTTATCAGCTATTTCCTTATTGGAAGCACCGGCGACAAGTTCCCTCAGTATCTCGATCTCTCTGTCCGTAAAGTCGGTACT
>JBGUQP010000078.1:0-5910 GCA_045131145.1 Lachnospiraceae bacterium
ATTTATTTTCATGTTCTACTATACCAGAGGCTTTGTGTTTGATTCGGTTCTTCAGTGGTGCGGCTTTCAGCTGGATAACCTTCCCTACTGGCTGAAAGACCGCAGCATAAACAACATATCCCTGGTTGGGACCAGCGTGTGGCGGTATTTCGGACAGAACATGGTGCTTTTTATCGGCGCGATAATGTCTGTTGACAATGAACTTTATGAGGCTGCGATGCTTGACGGAGCCAATAAGTTCCAGCAGTTCAAATACATAATAATGCCGAGTATCAAGACCATCTTCGTCCTGAATGTCATCCTGTCGATATCGGGTTCCTTAAGTGCCTTTGAACCGCCTTATGTAATAACGGATGGTGCCAACGGAACGGGAACGTATTTCGTGGTCATGCATGAAATAGCCCACACCCAGCAGAAGGTGGGACTTGCCTCGGCAATGGCGGTCGTGCTGCTGCTGATAATCTTTACGGTAACGATACTGCAGAAGCTGTTCTTTAAGTATGTGTTCAAAGACGGTACGGAATAGGAGGGACCGGAAAATGAGTATTTCGGAAAAGATAGGTAAGGGTACATTAACGGTTCTTAAATATTTTTCGCTTGTGTTTTTCTCCTTCGTGGCACTGCTTCCGGTTGTATCATGCGTGATCACCGCCTTTAAAACGGATGAAGAATATCAGAATACAAATGTAATGGTGCTTCCGCATAGCTGGCTTAATTTTGAGAATTTTGTCAATGCTTTCAATAAGGCAGGTATGGGAAAGGCATTCGTGAATTCAACGATAATCCTTGTATGTGTGCTCCTGTTCTCGACGCTCATCGGAACACAGCTTGCATATGTACTTAACAGATTTAAATTTCCCGGCAACAAGCTTATAAGAAATATGTTTCTTTTTGCATCCATGCTTCCCGGCGTGGCCATGCAGATCCCGGTTTATGAGATCATGTATAAGCTCCATTTTATAAATCTGCTCCCGGGATATATCATAGTCATGTGCGGAACGGATGTAATAGCAATATACATTTACATCCAGTTCTTCGAGAACATAGATGTTTCGCTTGATGAATCGGCGATAGTGGACGGGGCTTCGTATTTTACGATCTTTTACAGGATCCTCTTCCCTCTGCTTAAGCCCGCGATCGTGACTTCGTGCATCTTAAAGGGAGTGGGTACTTACAATGAGTATTACATGGCCAACATGTATCTGCAGGATAAGAAAAATCTTGCAACCGTGGCTACATCCCTTTATACCTTTGTGGGACCTCTCGGCAGTAAGTACAATCTTATCTGCGCAGGTGTTATAATATCATTATTACCGGCACTCATCGTCTTCGTTACCTGCCAGAAGCAGATATATTCGGGCCTTACATCGGGAGCGGTGAAGGGATAAGGACGCTGAGAGCACCGGCCGATATGATGTCTTACGAAGGTTGGAGGCGAAGAAGTATCTTATGGATGAGTTAAAATATTTCAAAATCAGGGACGCCGGGCTTAAAGTGCACGGAAGAATGGACAATCCATCAGACGCAGTGCCCCTTTTGGCTAACGGACAGGGTATCGAAGCTTGCGTGTCGGCCACGCAGCTGTGGGCGGATGTGGAAGCAGACTATGATTACTTTGAACCATGGGCGGCGATCGAGGTAAACGGAGAAACTGTAAGCCGCTTCATGCTTGATAAGGGAAGATCCAGGCTGTGCCTTTTTAAGGGAAGAAGTCTCGATAGAGTCACCCGGGTAAAGCTTTACCGTGAGCTGCAGGCAATGAGTGAGGATAAAAAGACCTCCATAGTGATCCACGGCCTGTGGACCGACGGTGAGTTTCTCGATCCTCCGGAATATGATCTTAAGCTTGAATTTATAGGGGACAGCATAAGTTCCGGTGAAGGGACTTACGGAGCAAAGTCAGACTCAGACTGGATACCTTCCTGCATGAGTTATTCCAGAACCTATATAAATCTTATCGGGCATGAACTTAATGCAGAATGCCGCGTGATATCCCAGGGCGGATGGGGCGTATTCTCAGGCTGGGATAATGACAGGAGACATGTGATCCCATCGGTGTATGAGCAGGTCTGCGGACTTTCAGGGTGCATAGGAGATGATTACGGAGCACATAAGGCGTATGATTTTGCCTCATGGGTTCCTGATGCGATCCTTATAAACTTGGGTACCAATGACAGAGAAGGGTTTAATCAGCCGCCCTTTAAGGACCCGGATACGGGAGAGATAAATAAGCTCAATACGGATCCTGACGGCTCGTTTGCCGCAGAGGATATTGAACTTATTAAGGGGGCGGTGGTTGATTTCCTTAAGATGGTGCGAAGGAACAATCCGACATCGCATATTGTATGGCTCTACGGTATGCTCGGGTATGACTTAAGCCTTACTCTTGCCGATGCGATAAACCGTTATAAGGATGAAACGGGAGACGGTAATGTTGCCTACCTTCAGCTGCCGTCAATGAATGAAAAAACGACCGGTGCCAACGGACATCCTGGCTACGCGGCCCATAAGATCGCCGCGGATATACTGGTGGATTATCTTAAGGGGCATATCAGATGAGTTGAGTTATTTGTCCGGTTAAGATATATTTATTTTGTAACTATTCTGAACAGGTTTTTCGCTGTTTTGGATCCATCCGATTGATTTTCCAAGGCAGCTGATATCTTTAGCTTTTGGAGGAAACATGAAAAGGATTGACAGAGACCAGAATTGGAAAATGCGTATCATGGACGATACTTCGGGAGCGGGAGGATATATCCCGGCTGTCGTACCCGGTTCTGTGTATAACGACCTTATAAACGCAGGACGGATGGATGATCCCTACTGGCGTGACAATGAGATGGCAGCTCTTGAACTTATGAAGAATTATTTTGAGTACAGGGGCTCATTTAATGTTGATACGGATGAGCTTGCCGGTGCGGATGAAGCCATACTCCGCTTTAACGGTCTTGATACCATTGCGGAAATATCGCTTAACGGAAAGTCACTCGGGAGCGTTAACAACATGCACCGGGTATGGGAATATCCGGTTAAGGATCTGCTTAAGGACAGAGAAAACGAGCTTGTGATAGTATTTCACTCACCGGTTAAATATATAGATGAACAGTTCAGGGAAGACCCTGCGATCCTTGGAACAGAGGATGCAATGAGGGGCTTTCCCAAGATCAGGAAGGGCCACTATATGTTCGGCTGGGACTGGGGCCCGAGGCTGCCCGATGCCGGCATATGGAAGGAAGTTGAAGTGCTCGCCCTTAAGAGGGCAAGGCTTGAGAGTGTGTATGTTAGGCAGGAGTTTAATGAGGACCTGACTGCCGCAGAGCTTAAAGTTGATGTTTCGGTGAAGACAGAAGAACCGTCCCCGTGTCCTCACATGTGTTCTCTTGTTACGGTGATCGATCCTGATGGAAATAAACTGTACGATAAAGCAGATATATCGTCAGGTATAGTCATTAAGGATCCGAAGCTGTGGTGGCCGAACGGACTGGGCGACCAGCCTCTTTATACCGTAAGGGTCGGGCTATATGATAAGGATGGCAGTACCGGAACGGGGGACGGCGTGATCCTTGATGAATGGGAGAGACGGATCGGCCTTCGCAAGATGGAAATGAGTACCGTTAAGGACGAATACGGTTCGGAATTTGCCCATGTGGTTAATAATGTCAAGTTCTTCGCAATGGGGGCTGACTACATCCCCGAGGATAATATTCTTTCAAGATGCAGCAGGGAAAGGACTTATGATCTTTTAAGCCAGTGCGTGGCAGCGAATTTCAACTGCATCCGTGTATGGGGCGGCGGCCTCTATCCTTCGGATGATTTTTATGATGCCTGCGATGAGCTGGGACTTGTTGTTTGGCAGGACTTCATGTTTGCCTGTGCTAATTACCGGCTGACGCGTGATTTTGAAGAGAATATACTGGCTGAGCTTAAGGACAATATAAGAAGGCTCCGTCATCATGCAAGCCTGGGCCTGTGGTGCGGCAACAACGAGATGGAGATGTTTGTAAAACAGGGCGAATGGGGTGCAAAAAATGAGATAAAGAGTGACTATGTCAAGATGTATGAATACCTCTTTCCAAGACTCCTTGAGGAGGAGGATCCCGACAGGTTCTACTGGCCCGCATCGCCTTCGTGCGGCGGGGGATTTGACGAGCCCAATTCACCTGACAGGGGCGATGTCCACTACTGGGATGTATGGCACGGGAACAAGCCCTTTACCGAGTACAGGAAGTTCTACTTCAGGTATCTGTCCGAGTTCGGTTTCCAGTCATTCCCTTCGATAAAGACCGTTGAGGCATTTACGGAACCTTCGGACAGGAATGTGTTTTCGTATGTCTTAGAGAAGCATCAGAGGAATGCATCGGCTAACGGTAAGATCATGAACTATATGGAGCAGACCTTCCTGTATCCTACCGACCTTGATACGCTCATATATGCTTCCCAGCTCCTTCAGGCCGAGGCGATAAGGTACGGCGTTGAGCATTTCAGGAGGAACAGGGGCAGGTGCATGGGTACGGTTTACTGGCAGCTTAACGACTGCTGGCCGGTAGCATCCTGGTCATCCATTGATTACTACGGAAGGTGGAAGGCCCTGCATTATTATGCCAGGAGGTTCTTTGCTCCCTTCATGATATCATGTGAAGAAGAAGGCCTTCTCACACAGACGATGAACTTAAACGCCGAGCCCTTTGAGGTTAAAAAGTCAATAAGGCTGAGCGTTGCCAATGAATCAATGTGTACAAGAAAAGGGACAGTTAAATGGCAGTTAAGATCCCCTGACGGTATGGTAATAAGGGAAGAGACGGAAGATGTAAGTATAGAGCCCCTGTCAGTCAGGTGGCTTGACCTTAAGGAGCTTCCGGATGCCAAGTTATACGAAAACTATGTAAGTTATCAGCTCGTTGAGGATGGTGTGACAGTGTCTCAGGGAACAGTCCTCTTCTGCCCGCCCAAGCATTTTAAGTTTATCGATCCGAAGCTTTCGGTAAGGCTTGAGGGTGATGAGATAATCGTGTCGGCGTCGGCCTATGCCAGGAGTGTGGAGATAAGAAACGAAAATGATGACCTTATCTTATCGGATAATTTCTTTGACTTAAACGGCGGTGAGCGAAGGGTCAAGATCATTAAGGGTGAACCCGTCGGGCTGTCTGTAAGAAGCGTATACGATATCAGGTGAAGACGCGTCTTCGTTTTGGAGGATTACAGCATGGATAAAAAGTACATGATAAACACACAGGAGAATAAAGATTTCCTGAAAAGTCAGGCGCAGGCCCTCCTTGATTTCGGAAGGAAGTTCCCTTCGCCCGGCGGAGCAAGCTACTATCTTGGTGACGACGGAACACCGTGGAGGGACAGGAACAGGGAAACCTGGATAACCTGCCGCATGGCACATGTTTATTCGATCGGATCCATGATGGGTGATAAGGGCAGCAAGGAACTTGCAGCAGCAGCAGTACGCGGGCTGCTTAGCGAACTGAAGGATAAGAAGAACGGCGGCTGGTATGCAGGACTTACACCGGAGAATGGGATAGTTCCGGATAAGCAGTGCTATGCGCATGCCTTTGTTATCCTTGCGGCAACCAGTGCTCTTCTTGCAGGTATAGAGGGGGCAGGTGAACTGCTTGAGGATGCACTGCGCCTCTATGATGATAAGTTCTGGGATGAGGAAGAAGGACTCTCCTGCGATACATGGAATACGGAATTTACCGAGCTTGATCCCTACAGAGGTGTTAACGCCAACATGCACACGGTTGAGGCTTTCCTTGCTGCAGCGGATACTCTTGAACAGAGCAGGAAGGGAGCCGGTGATAAATACAGGATACGTGCCGGGAGGATAATAGACCATGTCATAGAATGGGCAAGGGAAAATGACTACAGGATACCGGAACATTTTACCTCTGACTGGAAGCCTGA
>JBGUQP010000079.1:0-3925 GCA_045131145.1 Lachnospiraceae bacterium
TTCCCGCGGGGGCGGGATATGAATACCGGCCGGCGTCATCTCCCAATGCATTATATCCGCTGGTTGAACCCTTTGGAAGGAATGAGACGGGACTCATCAGTGATCAGCCCCAGTTCCAGAACGGGTCCATGGTTTCTTCGTTTGTAAACACATACTTCAAGAAGACCGGGGTTCCTGTTGTGGCAGTGCCTGCTACCCGCGGAGGCACGGATTCATCTTTCTGGGCATCTTCGACAACCAAGGCAGAGCTTCTGTCAAGATTTGTAAAGGCCAAAACCTACCTTGAGAAGAATAACTTCAAGGTACGCAGGAAGTTTCTTGTATTCATGCAGGGAGAGTCGGATGCGGTTAGGGGAGTAACGGCATTCGATTACAAAAACAACTTAACGAGTGCCTTCCAGCCTCTTTTTGCAGACGGCTTGGAGCAGGTGTTTATAATAACTCCCGGCTATGCCGTAAACGGCATGTACTCTTATGATGACGTTGTTAATGCACAGACTGATCTGTGTAACAGCAACAATATGTTCACTCTGGCATCAAACATCCTGCATTCCGCTTCGATGAACGGTTATCTTGATGATGCGGTGCATTATAACCAGCAGGCTCTTAATCTTGCAGGCAGCTCGGCTGCGACAAGGGCAGCCGCCTTTGCCGGCGGTGCCAAATAAGGGCCGGGGAGAGGTTTGCTATGAAGGTAATACTTGGTTCTGCTTCACCGAGACGTAAGGAGATACTTGAACAGGCCGGCATAGAATATGAGATTATCGTAAGCGACTGCGAAGAGATCATAACAAAGAGTATGCCGGTAGAAGTTGTAAAGGAATTGTCCAAACAGAAGGCAGAGGATGTTTTGAAAAAGGCCCTTTTGAAATACGGGCCCCAGGAAGACCTTCTTGTTATCGGGGCGGATACCGTTGTTGCCTTTGAAGATTCAATATACGGTAAGCCAAAGGACAGGGATGATGCGGTGAGGATGCTCAGATCATTGTCGGGACATGTCCATCAGGTTTATACGGGTGTTACCCTGATAAGAGGAGATATGAGGATAACCTTTGTCGACTGTACGGATGTATCCGTATATGATGTTTCGGATGATGAAATAGCAGGATATGTCGATACGGGCGAACCCATGGATAAGGCAGGAGCCTATGCGATACAGGGAGGCTTTGCCAGATATATAAGGGGAATACACGGTGAATACAATAATGTTGTTGGATTCCCGATCGCAAGAACCCTGAATGAACTGAAGAAAGCCGGGATATATCTCTAGCCATGGGGACGGTTCTTTTGGCACATCTGCTGATTTTCTCTCAGATCACATATAGAATCATGGCGAAAAAGTGGAGAATGCTTCCGGCAAGAACAAAAAGATGGAAGATGGAATGGACCCACTTATGTTTCTTACCGATGCCATATAGTATGGCACCTATCGTGTAGCAGAGTCCGCCGCCTATAAGCCATAGGAAACCATTTAAGGATATGGCTTCAATAAGGGGTCTGTAAGCAAACACTATCCCCCATCCCATGCCTACATAGCATATCATGGAGAATACCTGATACTTCTTTATATCGATGGCAGTAAGAGTTATGGCAAGTGCTGCCAGGCCCCATATGATCCCGAACATTACCCAGCAGGCAACAAGCGAAACCCGGCGAAGACCGGCAAGACATACCAGGGTATAAGTTCCGCCTATAAGAAAATAAATGGTACAGTGATCGAGTACCTGAAGTACCCGCTTGCCCATATTGGGGCGGAGACCGTGATAGATGCTGGACATTGTATAGAGCATTATGAGTGAGGCACCGTATATGGAGGACCCGACGACTGCCCATGGGTCATGGTGACTCGCCGAGATAACAACGCACAGAACCAGGGCTGCTATACCCAGTGCGGCTCCTATAATGTGCGATACCATATTAAAGATCTCTTCTCCCTTTGTATATGATGGGAGGATCCTGTCACGGAGTTTTGTTCTTGCTACTGCCATATCTTTCCCCCTGCCGTTTCCTGAATAAGTTATTCAGATATAATCATCAAGATCATTTGAACAGGTTCACCACCAGCTTGATCCCGTACTTGCAATAGTTGATAAAGACGCCGGGTTTTGTGATGCATTCGCCCATTTTTCTTAAGATGTATTTCGGCCTTAAATAGAAGGAGAGAAGTATATTTCTTCTGAGCTTCATCACCTCGTCCATGGTAAGGTACATGGTTCCCTTCATGCTTGAATGGAAGAAATCGGATCCGAGGACTGATTCTGCCAGAAGATCATTCTCCTTGCAGGTATCATAAAGCGGTGTTCCGTAGAAGGGAAGGGCCACGGTAACTTCGATGAAATCGGGATCGGCCTGCATTATAAGCTTCTTGGTCTCAAGTATGTGTGATTTATTCTCCCAGGGGAATCCTATAACGAAATAGCCCCAGAAAGGAAGGCCTACTTCGTGGCACCATCTAGCCGCCTGAAGGTTCTCGGCAACAGTGGTTCCCTTTTTCATTTCCTTAAGTATTTCATCGGATCCCGATTCAAAACCAAAGGCAACGAGGAAACATCCGGCTTCCTTCATAAGCTGCAGGGTCTCTTTGCTTAAGGGCTTTACCCTTGAATTGGCCGTGAACTGAATCTTGCCATGTAAGGGAGAGTTGATGATAAGCTCACACATCTCCTTGACCCATTTGGGATTAATGGTAAATGTATCCGCCTTGAAAAAGAAGGTTGAGATACCGTGTTTTTCGTAGCATTCCGTCATTTCATCAAGAACATTCTGCGGTGAACGGAAGCGAACGCACTTGCCGGATATACCGGGAGTAAGACAGAAGACACAGTTGCTCGGACATCCCCTTGCCGTCTGGATGGTTGCCATGGGCTCATCGGTATCAGGCCTTTTATAGAGGGCGTTGTTCATAAGTTCCCTTGCGGGGAAGGGCTGGTTGTCAAGATCCTCGCCCCAGACATGGAAGGCGGTCCTTTTGAAGGTCCCGTCCTCACCCCTGTACAGTATTGACAGTACCGAAGCTATATCGCCCTCACCCCGAAGAGCATAGTCTGCAATACCGCCGATTGCATAATCAATCTCACCGCCGATCATATAATCAACCGCCGAAAGATCCAGAAGATCAAGCATTGCTTCCTCGGGATCGTAGAAGAGAGCTCCCTTTATAACTGTTACGGGATTGTACTTATCCTTTAATTCCTTTATTATCTTAAGATCGTCATAGATGGTCGTGTTGGTTATGCTCATCATGATAAGATCGGGCTTGTATTCGGCCATATCCTTGTGCAGCCTGTCCATGGTGAAGCCCTCGGTCTGATAGTCGCACAACTTTACGTCATACCCCTTCTTAAGAAGGATGGCTGCGGCATAACCCAAATCGTTGCAGGCACGCATTGCCTGGGCCGAACCGTCATCTACGTTCTGCTGACACCTGTCCTCGCCGCGCTGGAATAAAAGCCCGGGGGGATAGAATAGTAATATCTTTTCCATATATAAATCCTTTCAAAACAGTTTAATTATCATTAAAGCCATACAAGTATATAATAAAGAGTGCCTTAAGGTCAAATCCATTACAAGTATATCTGAAAATATGGTATACTGCCTTCATGGGGTGGGGCCGAATTAAGACTGTGGAAAAGGGAAATGATTAAATGTTGTACCAGATAACAAATGCCACCGTGCAGTATGCGGGGGACACAATACTTGACAATATACGATTTGAGATAAAAAACCGGAATGAGTAGATAGCTGTGGTCGGACGTAACGGCTGCGGCAAGACCACCCTTCTTAAGCTTATCTGCGGCGAGGTGGAACTTACCCGTATAGACGGGGTGGATTCTCAGATAACAAGAACCGGTGATCCGGTGATCGGATACTTGAAACAGCTGACTTTTGAGGATGAGAGTATTACCCTTGATGAGGAGATACGCAA
>JBGUQP010000080.1:0-2866 GCA_045131145.1 Lachnospiraceae bacterium
CAGGTAATATAAAGATCGGAAGCAGGAAGCTTGACGGCGATTACATGACGGATGATGACAAGTCAAAGTCAATAAAGGCGGAAACATCGAGCGGAAGCGTTACAATAAGCTTCAAATAAAGTAAGATCAGTGATAATATAGTAAACGAAATTAATTCGTTCACTATTAGTATGATGATGATACGGGAAGGCAGAGAAAATGGCATATTTAAATATGTACCTGCAGCTTTTTGCGGGAGCTGCCATGATCATAGTGTTTGAGGGTGACATAAGGGGCGGATATACAAGATCGAGAAGTACGAACCTTTTCTTTCTACTGCTTTTAAGTGATGTCCTGATGCTTATTACCGGCGGGCTTGATAATTATGTCCTCTATAAGACACAATTTTATGAAGGCCATAAGTGGATCGAGGCACTTCTCTCAGGCATAAGCGATATGTCCTATTTCCTCCTGCTCGCTTTCTTTATCCTTTATCTGGATTCATACGCACGTGAAGAACGCAAGATAAGCGCTATTGCATGGACCGGAGGCATAGTCAGTGCATTTTACGGTATCTTCTGGCTGGTGGCTGACTTTGCCGGAGGAATATATAAACAGGATGCCGAGGCTATAGTATATGATTCGCTGTATATCATAGGGCAGATAGGCGGATACATTACGGGATTCCTTTCTGTTATCATTTTGTTTAAAAGATGGAAGGACTTTAACAGGCGTGAGAGGACGGGTTTTTCTCTTTTTATCTTTGTTCCCCTCATCGGCTCGCTCTTTAAGGGATTTTTTACGGATGTTATTGTCATGCCTTTGTTCGTCACGATCTCGATCATATTTATACACAGCTTTGTTCAGATGAACAGGGAGATGCTTCTTAAACAGCAGAATGCCGATCTTGCAAGATTGCAGGCCGATCTTGTCATGAACAGGCTTAAACCGCATTTTATATACAATGCACTTAACACCATATATGCCCTGTGTGATTCTTCCGCGGAGGAGACCAAGAATGCCATATCCATGTTTGCGGGATACCTGCGGGCATCCCTGGTCGACATAGACGCCCATCGCCTTGTTCCCTTTGAGGAAGAGCTCCGGCGCGTTAAGGACTACCTGGCGATAGAGAAGTTAAGGTTTGGAGAAAAAATAGATATTGAGTATGATATAAGAGAGGTTGATTTCCTGATCCCGCCGCTTGCCCTGATGACGATCGCTGAGAATGCCGTAAATTACGCGGTGGAGAGGAAACCGGACGGCGGTAGGATAGTCATAACATCCGATCGTAACGGAAACGGATATACTGTAACCGTCAGTGATACGGGAGACGGATTTGATACATCCAAGGTATCATTGACCGAGCTTAAGACTGATGCAAACGGGAGGAAGCATGTGGGACTGTACAGCACGGCTTACAGGCTTAAGAACATGTGTAACGGGGAGCTTAAGATCGACAGTCAGCCGGGCAGTGGCACTGTCGTCACGCTGGAATTTAATGATGGGAGTGGCTTGTAATGAAGATACTGGTAGTAGACAATGAAGAACTTGCGGTAAGAACTCTGTGCAATACCATAAAGAAGGTAATTGGTGATGCGGATATATCAAGCCTTACCGATTCAAGGAAGGCACTTGACCTTGCCCGCAGCATAAATCCGGATATTGCCTTTCTGGATATAGATATGCCTGGTGTAGACGGCCTGACCCTTGCCAAATCGATCAAGGAGCAGGTGAATCCCAATACAAATATCATTTTTACCACAGGCTACAGTGAATATCTTGAGGAGGCCTTCACAAGACTCAGGGTGAGCGGATATCTTATGAAACCGATCACCCCCGACATGGTAAGGACTGAGATCGAGAACCTTCGTTACCCTGTTGAACCCAAGGGCCAGAAGAAGGTACGTGTTCGGGCATTTGGTACCTTTGAGGTGTTTGCTGACGATAAGCCGGTCATTTTTCACTACAGCAAGACCAAGGAGCTGTTTGCTTATCTTATAGATAAGGGCGGAATGTGTTCTAATGCCGAACTGCAGGAGAACCTGTGGGAGGAGACGGATGAGGTAACCGACCACAGATCCTACCTTCAGAATATGATAAGCGATATGACCAGGGAGCTGTTCAAGCTAGGCTGTAAGGACATAATCCTGAAGAAATACGGGACCATAGGAATAGATGCAACGAAGATCGACTGCGACTATTATGAATACAGGGACGGCAATCCCGCTGCGGTAAACGCCTTTCAGGGTCAATACATGTCCCAGTATTCCTGGGCCGAGGGCACACTGGGAACGCTTGTCTTTTCCGGAAAGTGAGCTAGGGGGACGGAGTTAAGGGTTCATTTTGTATTTTCGTATTGATTTTCACATTCAATCATTGTATAATCCGCATACAACATATTTATATCCATAATCTATAACCATAGGAGTGTTTATGCCAAGGAAACCAAGAATCATGAGTTCATCCGGCATATATCACATCATACTTCGATCTGCTAATAGGCATATAATTTTCGAAGAAGATTCCGATTACAAAAAGTTTCTGTATATAATGTCCGATTGCAAAAAGAAATATGATATTAAGATATATGCGTATTGTTTGATGGATAATCACATTCACATATTGCTGAAATCACCTGACGAAAAGCTATCTAGTTTTTTTCAAAGTCTGGAGACCAGGTTTGTACGGTGGTATAACAATAAATATTTACGCTCAGGGCATCTTTTTCAAGATCGGTTCTATAGTACGGCAATAGAAAATGACAGGGCATTTCTTTCCACACTTGTCTATATCCACAACAATCCGATTAAAGTCAACATTTGCCGTTTCCAATCAGAATATAAATGGAGTAGTTTCAGTGCTTATCATGGTCAAAATAATACTT
>JBGUQP010000081.1:0-8439 GCA_045131145.1 Lachnospiraceae bacterium
CCCAACATGAAGGCCACCACCAAGGATAACCTTGCATGGCGTGTTGACTGCGAGTTCGGCGCAACACAGGGTAAGTTCGATCTTGCAGCCTGTGCCAAGAAGAATAACCTTGATGCCATCCACGACACCGTTCACGAAATGGCAAGGGATGAGGCAAGACACGGCAAGGCTTTAAAGGGCCTGCTTGACAGGTACTTTAAATAAGAAATGTTGTCCTTTTGGAGGGATGGATCACTGATCTGTCCCTCTTTTTTTATTGTTGTGCCACGGGGACGGTTCTTTTGGCACATTTTTCCGCAGGCGGTCCTTTCGGGACATTTTGACCTTAAATGTACTGCATGGTAAAATATGGAGGATCAAAAGAAAGGTATATTAATATTATGAAGAGAATCATACTGACAGGCGGCGGTACTGCCGGACATGTTACTCCCAACATAGCTCTTATCCCTTCCCTTAAGGAACTGAATTATGATATTCATTATATAGGCTCATATGAAGGAATAGAAAAATCACTCATGGAAGATATCGGCATTCCGTATCACGGTATTGCTTCCGGTAAGCTTCGAAGGTATTTTTCCCTGCAAAACTTCACTGACCCCTTCAGAGTTCTTAAGGGTTTTTTTGAGGCCAACAGACTGATGAAGGAATTAAAACCGGATGTTGTGTTCTCCAAAGGAGGGTTCGTTTCTGTACCTGTCGTTATTGCGGCCGGGAAAAATCATGTGCCTGTTGTTATACATGAATCGGATATGACCCCGGGACTTGCGAATAAACTGTGCTTTAAATCGGCAAAAAAAATATGCTGCAATTTCCCCGAAACCCTGTCCCTTTTACCGGCAGATAAGGCGGTCCTTTCGGGTTCTCCGATAAGACATGAACTGCTTGAGGGTTCCCCTAAAGCAGGACGTGACTTTACAGGATTTACAGACTCTAAACCCGTCATAATGGTTATCGGCGGTTCATTGGGCGCTGCCAACGTGAATTCGGCTATACGAAGAAACCTGCCTGTTCTACTAAAAAAATACAATATAGTCCATCTGACCGGCAAAGGTAAGGCCGACAGCAGTCTTAACAACACTCCCGGATATATTCAATATGAATATATAAAAGACGAACTGAAGGATCTGTTTGCAATGAGCGATATTGTGATATCCCGGGCCGGAGCAAACGCCATATGTGAACTTTTAGCCTTAAGGAAGCCCAACCTCTTAATACCTCTTCCTTCAAAAAGCAGCCGCGGCGATCAGCTCCTGAATGCGGAATCATTTAACAAACAGGGCTACTCCATGGTCCTTAAGGAAGATGACCTTACTGATGAACTGCTCCTTAAGATGATTGATGAATTATATGAAAACCGGGATAAATATATAAAAGCCATGACAGACAGCAGGCAGAATGATGCCATAAATACAATAATCTCCATGATCGGGAACCTCTCCTGATCATGGAGATCATTTAATTCTTTAATTCTTCTATTAATTCATTGCCAGTAATTTACACAATTCCCTCTGTTCTTCATCGGTCGGCTTACCGGGCTTCCACTGGATCATCGCACCGTCTCCCTTAAACCTTGGTATAAGATGTATATGGAAATGGAATACCGTCTGTCCTGCTGCCTCTCCGTTGTTCTGAACAATATTAAAGCCGTCGCATCCAAGCTTATCCGTCATGTGCTTAGCAAGCTTCCCTGCCAATATAAAGGCCTTTCCGGCAATGTCCTCCGGCAGCTCATAAATGTTGGCATAGTGTTCCTTGGGGATTATCAGCGCATGTCCCCTGTTTGCGGGACCCGCATCCAAAATAACGGTAAAATCGTCATCTTCATAGATCTTATTTGTTTCGAAAACCCCGTTTGCAAGCTTACAGAAAATACAATCATCTTTCATATTCATTCCTCCCTAATCTTCTTTTACAAATGTAAATGCCTGATCAAGCATCCTTAATCTTCTGAAATCCCCCTTAACCTGCATATCCCCGGACATAAATGCCCTCTGGAAAGTCATCTGGCCCGAAACTATCCTGTTCATAACGTCATCATTCAGCTTACATAAGACCTCGGGATCCTCATGATTACCGTAATAACAGTTAAGATCCGAATTACTTATCTGTACGATCAAAGGTTTCTTCCTCTCCTTTATCATAAATTTATATACAGCATTCACATTTACGGACGGATCGAACTTCTCCCTGAAATCTCCTATATACATAAGGTTTTCATCGATTCCGGCGTGTTCCATTTTGCCCTTGAAGAGATTGGTAAGCTCTTCAATATCCTCCTTCTGCTGCTGTACATAGGTTTCATCCGCCGCATATTTGGACAGCTGCTCGGATTCCTGGGGTGTTAAGGGTATGTTCCTTCCGGCGCCGCTTATCCTCTTTACCGCCTTGTTACTCGTCGGGAGAGATTTGGTCTTCTGGGATATGCTTCTGTACAGATTCTCTGCCTTCTTCTCTATTATCGCAAGGTAGTCCTGTTCTATCTCAAACGATACAAAGTCTTCAACATAGGCACACATTCCGGGCAGGGGAAGGCCTCCGAGCATCTCCCATGCAAGAGTTAAGCTGGTCATGGCTTCACGTTCACCGGGTGCGGTCGACATTACCACAGGACACATATACGTTGTTTCGAACTTCTCCTTATTTCCATACAGCCAGCAGGCGTCAAGAAACTGCTGCATATATCCGCCTATTCCGAACCATTCGACAGTAGTTGCAAGTATAATTCCGTCAGCATCATTTATGGATGCAGGCAAAGTAGTAATGGTATTCTTAAGTTCATACAGGTTGAACTTCTCAACCTTTACATTTAACTCATCAAGAACCTGACTTATTCTGCCTATTACGAAGAGAGTCGGATCATTTATTATACCCCGTCCGCCGTAATAAATGTTAATTTTCATGGATGGTCCCTCCTCATGATCATCAGTATATCACAATTCCCATCCAAATTGTACATCCTTGTCACGGCTGAGCTTTAAGTAGGTATCATCTTTATTGTTTCCGGCTTCATCCAGGTCTTTCATAAATTTTCTGTATTGTTTGTACCATTTAAGAATAATAAGCAAAGGCAGCATGACAGCCATTGCTCCGGTCAGTGTAAGGCAGATCTTCATTTCCGTCATTTCCATAATGAATCTCATGGAATCCCCGCCGTAAAGACTTGTGGTAAAGGTAAAGGCGGAAACAAACAGGAGAATAAGTATACACCCTCCTATTATAGCCTTACCCGATGATGGTATAGATGGTGCATCATCCTCGTCAGGAAGCATGAAATCTCCTATGTCTTCTATTTTAAGGATTTCTTCTTCCTCTTCATCTCCAATGACCGGATCAGTCACCGAATTGCTCTGCGTTACCAGCTTTCTTAAGGTGTAATCTTCATTAACAACCTGTTTATACAGACCGTATGCCAATGATACAGCAGCCTCGTCTTTATGGTCCGCTTTTGTCAGGATATATTCTGCAAGCTCATTCATCCCCTCTGTAAGTGTAGTATAAGAGCCGGGATAATAGCACCAGAGGATCTTAAGTCTCTCCCTGTCAACATAGATATGCCTCGGATCATAAAACAAATGCTCCGGGGGAAGAAGATATTCCGCTGCGCACTCAAGTCCTGCTGCCATTCCGTTTATAAGACAGCACAGGAACCTGTGATCCATTTCCTCACATTCATAAAGGTCATAGAGGCTTACCAAAGATGTGATATCATAAGCATACTCATCCTTTCCGTCGGACCTTATTATAGTACAGGGCAGAAAATCAGGAATATCATTTTCCATAAGCATCCTTGATTTATACCCAACATTGTCAATCAATTCACTCTCAAGTATTAAATGATTTCCGCTTATTCCGTTATCATATCGCTCTATAAACAATACCCAACACCTGACTTTCTGCTTGTTCTTATATACTCAGCTTCCTTAAGTCTGAAGCTTTCGCATTCGTATGAATGTCTTGTGCTCCCCGATGAAAGTACTTTCATTACAAGACCCGACCCTATATCCGTATCCCCGTCAAAAGTGACTCTGATCACATCCTTACCCACATCTATACTTGTGTTATATGACCATTTACCTATAAGCTTTCCGGGAAGGACTTCGTTTATAGCCTGTTCCGCATTATCCATCGCCTTTCCGTCCTCACTCTCCTGACTTCCCCTTAAGGCTGCCGACATACAGGCCTTATTGACCATGCATTTATCATGAAGGACAAAACCCGAAAAGATGATAAATATGAAAACTCCAAGGATAAAAGGCATAAGAAGTGTTATCTCTATGGTCAGGCTTCCCTTAAGCATTCTTCCCTTTTTCATCTTCTAAACTCCTCCTGTATTGTTCATTATCATATGGGTCAGATATGCTCCAAGCAGAAAGGGGACATATGGAAGTGTGTCCTTTTTCCCTTTTCTCTTTGCCAGCATACATATGCTTCCAAAGGCAGCACATGCCACCATGGATATAAAGAGGATGACAAATATCCTTTCAAATCCTGTCATCAATCCCAAAAGACCGACAAGATACACATCACCCTTTCCTATGGCCTCCTTCGAAAAAAGACTTATAAAGAACAGTACGACTCCTGGTATAAGCGAGAATATTATGTTTTCCGCACTGGGATCATAAATAAGGCTCTCACCGATCGCCAAATATCTGCTGTCGGATACATAAGCGCATACTATAAGTCCCGCTGTCAAAAACAGAAATACGGCAAGAACCCGCATACTTATCACTCTTTTCTTCAGATCCGTATAACTGCATATGATCAGTAATAATAAACTCAATGACTGCATCTTGAACATGGCCCCCTTCCTCCCACCTTTGACAGTGGTATACAATTTACCGTTCTCTTCAGGCCGTGACAGGATAAGGACGAGTGATAGCAGGTCCCGTCGGATGTGATATAAACCTTCCCTGCTGCCGACTTTCCACATGATCTGCAGGCATAATACTTATGCCCCGAGCTGTTCCTTAAATCCTTAAGTGCCGACTTGTCGACCTCTTTTATTGACAGCCGCAGATATGTGCATTCCCTGTCCTTATGATATACGGTACCGGTCTCGGTCACATATACGTATTCTTCATTCTTCCGCTCTACCGTTCTCTCATCAATGCCCTTTTCATATCCGATAAAGGTATGCATAAGACATTTTGCGCAGAAACGGCGATCGAAAATATTGAAAAAATCATAAGGCAGCTCGGCTTCATATACTGCATTTACCTCTATTACTTCCCTGTCGTTAAGTTCAGAGGCCGAAAAATCAATTCCTCCTGCTCCTCCCTTCACCGGAGCCTTGCTAAGCATTGTTCCGTTAAGCCTTGCAAGAACTTTGCCCCCTACACTTCCTGATGAAGCATTCCACTCTCTGAAAGATGACATTGCAAGCTTTCTTGTTTCCTGATGGACTGCTTCCTGGAGATTTAGGTGAAACCGCATAAGGTTTATTAAGGACAGGGCCAGGAACATGGCAAAAAGAAATACAGGGAGTACCAGGGATGCTTCTATGGTAAGGCTGCCTTTAACCGGCTTTCTATTCATACTGGTACTCTCGTTCTATCGTATGTTCATATCCAAATCCGCTTGTAAGGGCAATTGATGCTCTTAAGTATTCAAAGCATCCGTCTATCCGAAAACCGCTGTTATTATAGGTTCTTAAGTTGCCCTCAATTATATCCATGCATCGAAGCCTCCTTATATCATCACCCGTAAGTGCCACAAACATCCCTATCAGTTCCTTATAAGTATATCCGCTTCCCCCGCTCTCAAATAATCGTGACTTAAAATTGATAATGTCCTCAAGCGGCAGATCTATATCTGATGAAGCTTTTGTGATCTTACACCTTCCCTTACTGAGCAAACGGCTTACATCCATGGCGGATTCACCGTAAGCCCAGGCATACACGATCGAATCCCTTACAAGCTTTATCAGACTCTCGGGCGGGATAATAAGACAGTTATACATAACAACTTCATACGCCTTTTCGTATGCTGCAGCCATTTTGCCTCCATCCCCCTTTATACACCTCAAATTATCTTTAAGCCTTATATCCATAAGTTCCTTTACGGCAGATATCATATTCTCATTATCGGACATTCCTCCGTATACAATATATTCAAGCTCTGCAGTAAGCTGCTGTGCAGCATAGAATTCAGTATAGCAGCCGCATTTCTGCATGAGATATTCGATAAAAAGATCATCGTTTTCGTTCTTTCTCTTAAGCTTTGCAGTCCCGGCTCCCTGTTTTAAGCTTCTTGCCGACGGCCTATCGCCGGTTGCCGTTGCAGACAAGGGCGTCCCTTTCAGGAATTCATCTTCGGATAATACCATTTCTCTTACTATCTTTCCCGGATTTGTAAGAGGAATGCCATAGCTTTCTATCCTTGCAAGGATGTCATCCCATTCTTCGAAAAAGTCATTCTTTTCTCCTCGCTTTATAGATCCCTTCCCTGAATATATTGTCCCGATCCAGATGGTCTTTCCGTATTTTTCGATATACTCTACCGCCTGTCTCTTAAATGGTCTTCCTCCTTCATCAGAAGCTGCGACATAGCTTACATGATCGGCATCGCTTAAGTTCTGTCCATACCACTCTCCTGTTGCGTTTGATCCGCCGTAATCCGTATTTTCTGCCGCATATCTGCCAAGATGGTTTATAACACTGTCGATATCCGCTTCTTCATGTCCTCTGTAGCTTGAATCTATATACAGAAGATCGTACCTTTTATACAGGACCTGGTCATACTCGGCAAAGCAGGATCTTAGTGCTGCATCCATCACACCTTCCGTGTTCATCCTGAGCATCTGTACCCTGACACTTTCCGAAAGGGCACAGACAAGCCCCAGAAATATAGCTGATAACAGGGAAAGAAATACCGTTATCTCTCCCTTAAGAGTCATATTTCTATACAGCCTGTGAGTCATTTACTATTCTCTCAAAAATACTGTTTACCAAAGATGTAAGCTGGTCTCTGAAAATGACTACCAGTCCTATCAGGACGACCAGTATAAGAATCAGCTCAACAACTCCTATACCCTTATCATCCCGGGCGAACGCCCTTGTTCTTGCAGCAATTCCTGTAACAATTCTTTTTACCATTGACTCTTCCTCCCAAATTTTAACTTAAATAATTACTCGCAATTCTTATTATTCTTATGTCATAAGGTCTTCTCAGTAAATGAGTCTCTCCTCATGATCTAAATGATATAAACGCAGGAACCATGACTATTATAAGGACAGTAAGCAGCATCATCAGCATCGGAAACAGAAGCTTGGTCCCCGCTTCCTCACCCAGCTCTCTTGCACGGTTCTTCCGCTCCTGAAAGGCATCTGAAGCCTCCCTCTCAAGCTGTATGAGCAGATCGCTCCTTCCCTTTCCTATTGCCTGGGTGACAAGACTTATAAAATGCCTGTACCTGTGAACTCCGCAGCCTGATGCAAATCCCTCGTAGGCGGTTATTTCACCCATACCCTCGTTCATATGACCTTCGCATATGAGCATTTCCTCATAGAGGTATCTCTTCTTTCCTCCCCTATCAAGGCTTATCCTGTATTCCTTGCATAGTTTGGATACTATCCCTCTTGTTGTAAGTCCCGCCGAGTAAAACAACAGAAACTTGTTTACCATTCGCGGATAATCACTTATCAACTCCTTTTCTCTTTTCTCAACCTTCTTCTTAAGATCTTCTCCCTCTCTTAAATATAGGCCCAGTGCCGTCATCAGGGTAAGAATCAAGAGGATGATCGACTTTTTATCTTTTATTTCTTCATATATAAGAGGCTGTCCGTCAATCTCATCCGGAAGCTTAAGGTAATCCTCATTTCGTTCACTGACATCATTTTCATGGGCCAGCTCTTTAACATATTGCGACAGGGTCATTTCATTATTACTGTTTTCAGGAAAAACACGAACGGCAAGATCGGCCGCATGTACGAAATCCTCATAGATAAGTTCATAGTGTATTCCGGTTTCAATTCCCTCATATATATCCTTTTTTTCCTTAAGTTTTTCGAACCTGTCCCTGTTTATCCTGCCGTCCCTGCCTATGAGCAGGGGGTCTTCAGTCCTCCAGCTTATCTTAAACGGATACCCCGGGATCGATGCTGCAAATGACAGATCCGTTATGACTTCATCCGCCGAAGGATTATCGGCCGGCATGCTGTCGGCAATTATCTCATCTGCTTCCGCCGCCATCTGTATAAGCTCATCATGTGTATATCCCTTGTCACTTACAATGATATCAACCTCTTCCCTGTTTTCCTCTTCAGCCCTGTGAACCTTAAGTTTTACATCCTTCTTCCCACCCAGGTAAGAGTTTCTCTTTATCATATTACCCTCAAGCAATTCATGGCTCTCAATTGTATTTATCTCGGAAGCGGTCACAAGAACCGATCCCAGAGTAATGGCAAGGGCAAAGAGGGTTAACCTTCTGTCATAAAAGCT
>JBGUQP010000082.1:0-4614 GCA_045131145.1 Lachnospiraceae bacterium
TCCTTATGGTAAAAATGCCTGACGGCACTTCCGTTCCCTATTGGAACACCTTTTATCAGGAAACGTATTCCGACAACGCTCCCCACAGAGAGCTTATGGACGCGGAGGGAGTACCGTATCTTGGCCAGATGGATCTTAATATACGTTCCGGGCTTGTGTGGGATTTCTACAGAAATACCCTGAAACAGCTCAAAGCCTATGGCGCAGGAATAGTCCGGCTTGACGCTTTTGCGTATGCTCCCAAGGTTTCGGGCAGGAAAAACTTCTTAAACGAACCCGAAACATGGGATGTGCTTGAAAGGGTAAAGGATATAGCTTCGGAATACGGCCTTAAGCTGCTGCCGGAGATCCACGCCACATACAGCGAAGGGATATATGACAAGGTTGCATCCAGGGGATATATGACTTACGATTTCTTCCTTCCGGGTCTCCTTATCCTTGCAATAGAGAATCACAACCCCGAACATCTTGTGAAATGGGCCGGTGAGATCATAGACAAAGGCATAAGAACGGTGAACATGTTAGGATGCCACGACGGTATCCCGCTCCTTGACTTAAAAGGGCTTCTTTCGGAAGATGAGATCGCAGAACTTATAGAGCTCATCGTGTCACGCGGAGGCTATGTCAAGGATCTGCACGGCAGGAAAAACATGTATTATCAGGTCAATGCCACCTATTACAGCGCTCTGGGCGAAAGCGATAAGAAGCTGTTGTTCGCACGTGCCGTACAGCTGTTCATGCCCGGCAAGCCGCAGGTATGGTATCTCGATCTGTTCGCGGGCAAAAATGACCATAACGCGGTTGCAAGAGCCGGCGAGAACGGACATAAGGAAATAAACAGAACGAACCTTACAACAGAGCAGGCGGATAAATTGCTTAAAAAAGACGTCGTAAAGGAACAGCTCCGTCCTCTCAGGCTTCGTAAAACACACCCCGCTTTTAACAGCAACAGCATCATAACCGTCACACAGGATGAAAGAAGGGTATGCTTTACATGGAAATACGGAACACACCGTATCTCTCTGACCGCCGACTTTAACGATCATTCATATGCGATAGAGTCAAACGCGTAAAGTATATCAGACAAACCTAAACCATCCAAAGTCGAAATTGCTTCCGGGAAGAAAAATGAAAGAAGCACTCCATCTCCCCGAGCGTGGGGATATAGGGAAGTCCATCTCTTTTAAATCCACGCTCTCGGAGAATTCAAGTATCTCCGTCACTTCAGTACCATCCACCGCACTTTTCAGATGAAGATGTATCGTATTTGTTCCGCCCTTTGCCCTTCCATATAACATGATACCGGAAGCTTTGCCGGGCGAAAAATCCATTTCCCCGAATGACAGAGTTACATTATTGCCTATATCTTCTACCAAATCATCCTTTTTCGTGAACCTGTCACCGTATATCGACCCGGCATCGGAAGCACTGATAATGTGCCATGCCCTGTTCTGTTTCTCAAATGAGAAACCTTTTATATGTATCTTATCCCTGACCCTTAAGCTTATCGTATTAACACCCGCAAGCCTTCTGTCAAGCTCCCAGGTTTCCGGCTGATATACATTCCAGATCATCTTCTTGCGGTATACCATGCTTCCCAGAAGCTGCGCAGTTTCAGTTCCGGGAACGCCCCTCCATATCTCAATATCATAAGGTTCATCCGACAGAGCAAATATATCGACAGTTATTTTATCCGAACCATCAACTCCAAAATCAATTCCTTCGTAAGTAACAACCGTTATGCCGTCCCGCCCCGTCGCTATACCCTGCTCATTTCCGGCAGATACTTCTCCTTCAGAGCCGCTGTAAAGACCGGCATATATATATCCGTACGGATCTAAAAATGCGGTTCCCAGACCTTGTGCGCTGAATTCAAGCTCCGAGATAACCCTTGCATGATCCGCCCCGTTATCCGCCTCGCACCTTACCCTGAATTCACCGTCTCCCAGAGCAGTTACGACTGCTTTTGCGCCTTCTCCTTCAACCTTTGCTATGTTGGTCTTTACACCTTTATTATTTAACACCCTGAAGATAAGTCCGCTGTCGTCAGCCCCCTGCGGCAGCACGCTCGCCTTAACCGTTACCGTCCTGTTATCAGGGCTTAATTCCCTGACGTTCTCAGATGTTAAGCGTATAGCCCTTATATCATTAGACGGCACCGGTTCTGCTTCTATCCGGGGCAATATATCTTCGTATGCTTTTTTAACTATGACCAGCGCCCTGCCGGAAAACAGCCTCCGTGTGTCCGACTTATAACTGTCGTAATCCGAGCTGTCACCGTTGTCAAAACCGATAAGGGTTCCGTTCTTTACCGTAACTTTGACATGATCATTGGCATTCTCGACTACGAAGCCGTTCTCATCTATTGCCGTTATACTTGTAAAAACAAGGTCGTCCGCATCCGATGTTTCGTCTGTATTAAGCTCCAGTCCGCACGTTTCGCCAAAGGATCTCTTTACATCCGCAGCAACAGCCTCCCCGTTCTCATCATATGCCCTTGCTTCAAGCACACCCCTTTCAAATATTACGCTGTAATCCGCAATGATATGCTGACCGCTTCCCTCTTCATGGTCAAGCTTCTGCTTCCCAAGGCTTTTACCGTTTAAGAAAAGCTCAACAAAGGGTGCGTTGCTCGCGACTCTTACATCTATCCTCTGACCCTCGTTAAAATCCCAATACGGAAAAATGTGCACAAAAGGATCTTCCTTCATTTTTACCCAGGCGGATTTCCACACATAATAAGCATCCTTAAAGAAGCCTGCCGTATCTATAAGACCAAAATATGAATTTTTCGTATGATAAGGCGTGGGCTCACCTATATAATCGTAGCCCGTCCATATGAACTGTCCGAGCGAAAACTTAAGATCCCTGTCGGTACAGATGCAGTATTCAAGGCTCTTTGCACCCCAGCTCGTATTAGAGTTCCCAAGGGACGAGCACTGCAGATCAGAATCCGATATAATGGTTTCGGCAAGAGGAAAATGATATATACCTCTGCTCTGAACGAGCGAATATGTCTCACTGCCATATATTACCCAATCCGGATGTTCTCTGTGATGCTGCTCATAACATCGTTCGGCATAATTATATCCGACCGCATCAAGCTCCTCAGCACACCTTTGCGCGTTCTTCCATGGCATATAATCCGAAGCAATGGTCACATACGCATTTATTTCAGGATCATAGCGCCTTACTTCATCCCGGAGAAGCTTAGTTATCTCAAGCCCCCTTTCATCGGCATGCGTATCATATATCTCGTTGCCGATGCTCCACATAAATACACAGGGATGATTCCTGTCGCGCTTAACCCAGCTTGCGACATCCCTTTTATACCATTCGGAAAAAAACCTCGAAAAATCATACTCCGTCTTTGGCCGCTCCCACATATCAAATGATTCCGAAATGACAAGAAATCCCATCTCATCGGCAAGCTCCAATACAGCCGGATCAAAGGCATTGTGTGCAAGCCTTAAGGCATTTGCCCCCATGGCCTTTATTTGCTTGAGTCGTCTTTTGAATGCACATCTGTTAAATGCCACTCCCAGAGCGCCAAGATCGTGATGGATGCATACTCCGTTAAGCTTTAAATGCTCATCATTAAGATAAAGACCTTCATCGGGATCAAGCTTTATGTCCCTGAAGCCTGTCCTTACCGTCTCCGTCTGCATAACCGCGCCGGAATCATCAAGGAGTGAGATTGCAAGATCATAGAGCACCGGTTCCTCTATGCTCCACTCCTGCGGCTCCTTTACGGTAAGAGTGATGTCTGTATCGCCGTGTCTTTCCAAAGACACGATCTGCACCCTTTCCCCGTTTCTGTCACTAAGCTCACAGCTTATCTTATACTTTCCGCCGTCATTCCCTGTAACTTCTGCTGTCACATGCAGAAGATAATCCCTTCCCGACTTCACGGCATGTGTATATATCCCGTTTTCGGGGATATATACATCGTCATATTCACACAGCCACACATTTCTGTAAATACCTGCTCCGGTGTACCATCTTGCGCTCGGATACCTGCATCTTGCCGCTACACAGATCTCATTGACACCGGGGGATACAAGGTGGCTCACATCAAGTACAAACTGTGTGTATCCGCTCTTCCATTCATCGGCTTCCCTGCCGTTTATATAGACGATACTGTCCATATATATGCCGTCAAATATGAAGGTATAACGCCTGCCCTCCACAGCCTCAAAGGAGTTAAGATACCATCCGTTCCCATCTTCATAGAAGCTTCGCGGATTATCGATCATCCTGTCATGAGGGATCAAAACATCCGCAAAATCACCTGTGCTTCATCACGGTATCATAATCCGTATCCGGTAATGTTTTCAAAAACCTCCAGTTATCCGTAAACAGTTTTTTCATACTCTGTTTCCCCATCTCCTGAACATCAATCTCTCCTGCCTGCCGACCGCCGCAGTGCTGTCACTTAAGTATAACAAAGCTCCCCGCCCCCATCTCAAGCCGGTCGCCATCCACATCTGCGGTCCCTATCAGGTATACCGCCTTCTTACCGGCAAACTCCTTAAGCGCTGCTGACATCCTCTCATCAGAAGGATTTACCACACATATGGCATTACCCCTTACATACACGAAGGGCTTACCCTT
>JBGUQP010000083.1:0-11983 GCA_045131145.1 Lachnospiraceae bacterium
GTAGATTACTTTTACCACGAAGAAGTAAGAGGAACTGCCAATAGTGGAAAGAGAAATGTAATACATAATCCTTGATGGAAGAATAAACCGGAATACAATTTGGGATGGTTAATATGAAAATGCAGATTCTTGCAATAATATGCACATCGTTGCTAATACTTTTGGAGATTCATTCTGTGATCGCTTGTGCAAGGTCGGAAACGCATAAAAAATATGTAATAAGGCATATTATGACAATTGTATTATGCGTAATAGTTATTGTGACTCAAATTTTACTATTGGTATGGCATTCCCACTAAGTGAGTTAAATCGTTCCGAAGATAATCCTCCCATGACCTTGGACCATGGGGCCCGAAGGAGCAATCCCCTTACGCTCCAATTTCCAAATGAATATAGGCTTTAAATATGCTATAATACCTGTCGAGGAAAGGAGGTTGATATCATGATCAATACCTCAAATTATCCCTCAAAGGGATATTCCCTCGACTAGCGGCAATCCATAACTGATCTGCCGCACTACATATATCGCCCCCATATCACACCAGACTGATATGGGGGCTTTGCATATCAGCCTTCTGCAAGGCTGCCTATGAAATCCTTTATACTGAGTATTCCTTCTGTCAGAAACATAGTTACCGGTTCCGGAATGATCACAAGCCCTGCGGCAACTCCGATCATAATAAGCATCTGTCTGGTGCTGTCGAATTCCCGGAATATGAATAAGATTAGGGCAAGCCCAAACAATACCATTCCTGTCAGCCAGCCGGCGCCCTTAAGTAAACTCCCAAGGATACCAATAACAAAATATGCAATTGTGAGCGGAATCTGGATTATCGCAACTATAACCCTTATGAGTAATCTGAACATCTTCTTTACTATCTTCATGTTTGCCTCCAACTTTTGGACGTAACGTCCAAAACTCATTCTGAAAATCATCTGCTTAACTTTTGGACGTAACGTCCAAAACTTAATTTCATCAATCTTTCTGGCATTACCCTTTCTAGTATTCTAATGCCTCTCGCTCCAATGCTGCATAATCATATTCTCGTTGAACAATGTCCATAAATCCCGGACCAGGCTTATTATGCAAATTCTTTGTGCTGCATATCTGGTCGATAGTCTCCGTGGCATTAAATAGATAAGCCATAAGAAACTTGTCCTTTAGCACAACACCACTGTCATCCTCCGGCAGATTTTTCAGGACATGCTCTATATGTTCTCTCGTGAGTGATATATATCTATCCCTGATTTCACCTATAGGTCTATTCTTTTTTGCAACGAACATAGAGGGTTCCTTGCTGCATACGGTATCTACCAATATCTTTAGAATACGATCTATTACTTTTCTGTTGGCAAGATGCTTCAAAACAAGATCATCATAGCCAATATTACCAGAAATAAGTCTGTAACTGTTATCATGGTCATAAACATCTGCCTTTCTTTCGTTCTCTCCCTCAGAAAGAGATGGATCCGTACCGCTACGAAAGAATGAATGATAATCTCTGTTTATAATCTCTGTATTATTCTCCTGTATAGTCTTTTGTATATTATATGTATTGTTGTCATCTCCAAGGGGAGGTGGGTCTTTTTTTAGGGGGAGGGTATCACCAGGATCACCATGACCTCCTACGGTTTTTAGGGCCTCCTCATGGTATTTTTCAGTTAACCTCCCCTCATTTTTAAGGGGAGGGGGTGTGATTTTTAGGGGGACCTCCCCTTTTTCAGGTAATTCTATGTTGGATATCTTACAAAGCTCCGTTGGAAACAGCTCTATGAACATCACGTTGTTGCTCTCTGTACCGTCAGGGTGGACTATATCCCTGAAATACCTTTTAATTAGCCCCATATTTTCGAGCTGATCAAAGGCTTTCTTGACACAATCCCTTGATTCACCATACATATCCGCATATGCTTTATAGGTTTTCTGCAGGAGATCCCCCTTAAACTTCTTCTTTTTGGCTATTACAAATCCTGTATTTTCATCTCGTACATCAGTAGGACGGTACCAATACACAATATCGGACAGAATGCTTACTGCAAGATGATTAGGCTTACCTGAAGGTTTCCTGATATGCTTGTACCACTCAAGATCCGTTATATTCCCCGTTATCCTTATGCTGCCCATCAGATCGACAGCCGGATTACCGCTTGTCAATACTGCCATCACTCCACCTCTTCTTTCCTGCCTGCCTTCCAGTCGTCAAGCAACTTGTATATAACTTCCTGCATCTGGTCAATCGTATAATCCAATGGGAAATAGTTATAAAGCCGACTCTCCGTTATTACTATCTCCCTGTCCCGGATTCTGTTTCCTGTTTGTAGCAGTTCTTCAACATCTTCTCTTGACAACTCTTCCGTTTCAGACAAGATTCTGAGCTTCTTTGCTTTTTCAAGATTTATGCCTGCTCCATTGATGAATTCCTCATATATCCATTTCTGCACATGTTCATCGATAAATGAAAGTTCGACCGCAGCCATAAACTGTAATCTTCTGCTGTCTACTTCCGAAAGCAGCTCCGGTATCAATTCGTTAAGTCGTAGATACCGCTGAACATGTCTCCCGGAAATACCATATATTTCACCAATCTCATCATTTGACCACTTATCTGAAAGTTCTCCCCTGTGTATAAGGGAATCATATTTCCTCTTTATTGCCCTGGCCTTATCCCCAGGCGATATATACGTTCTCTGAATGTTGGAATCGACCATCATAAGGGCTGCGATATCATCATCCACATCCACGATAAGTGCCGGTACCTTATCCATGCCTAGCTTTTTGGCCGCATGCGTCCTTCTGTGGCCTGAGATTATCTGATATCCGCCTGATGGATCCTTTCTTACTATGATGGCATTGATTATCCCTCTTAGTGATATGCTTTTAACAAGCTCATCCATCTGTTCATCGTCCTTTACCCTGAACGGATGGTCCGGGAAATCATGTAATTCCTCTATATTTATCTCAACCGAATTATCAAGACCTATATCGCCCCCGCATAATTCATCATAAGAAGTCATCTTTATTCCAAGTCCGGGCCTCTTCTTATCTGCACTCATCAGTCAGCACCTCCTTCACAAAAGTCGTATAGGCAGCTGCTACTTTGCCCTTTGGATCATGGAGATATACGCTGTTACCCACAGCACTTGATTCTGACGCCTTTACAGAAGTCGGGATGCATGTACTGTAAACTGTAAGAGATCCGGCATATGCCTCATCCACTACAGCCATGATATCTTTTGTGTAGTTGTTACGTGTATCGACCATTGTGCGTACAACGCCGGCTATACGTAACCTCGGATTAAGCTGACGCTTGATCTTGTATATCGTCTTAATGAGCTGCTGAAGCCCTTTTACTGACAGATATGCCATCTGTGATGGGATGATGACCTCATCCGCTGCCGTCAGGACATTGATCGTAAGCATCCCAAGCGAAGGCATGCAGTCCAGGATAACATAGTCATAGTGGGCTATATCCTGTATCTGACTGATATAATTTCGGATTATCATCTCCCTGCTGAGTACGTTAACAAGAGACACTTCCAGACCCGAGAGCTCTATATTGGAAGGAATAAAGTCAATTCCTTCTTCATGATGGATTATTCCCTTAAGATCAACCGGTTCATCGTTGATCACGTTCATAAGAAGGGTTGATATGGTTATTTCAATACTGTCGGGATCCGTTATCCCCAGACTCTTGGTCATATCCCCCTGCGGATCGGCATCCACGAGGAGTACCTTATACCCCTCGTGCGCCAGTCCGATTCCCAAATTCACTGTTGTGGTAGTCTTGCCGACTCCACCCTTCTGATTCGCAATAGCGATAACCTTACTCATAGTCGTCCTCCCCCTTTATCACAACATCTGAATACGCTCTGTAATACTTGCTCGTACCTTTGTTAGCAAAGATATCCGAAAAATTGATGACTTCACAGAGCCCCAGCCCCTCACACATTTCCATAAAACGGTGAAAATTCTCAATCTCTTTCGGTGTAGACTGTACTCTAAGCTTACAGATCTCTTTCCTGGTTTCCCGCATTGCTGCGCTTTTCGCTGTCTTCTCCATTATTCTTCGTCTCCCTTCACAAGATATTTTTCCTTAAAATATGCTTCAAATGTATCCATCTCTATCAGCGTGACTGAATTGACCTTGTATAAGGCATCGCATTCCTTGGCTATCCTGCACAGAATCCTTCTGTCCATCTGATAGTTCCTTGTGGCTTCCTGGACTCTCATATACCGTTTGAACTGGTTCTGCTGTTCCATGAGGTTCATGATCTGTCCCAGACTCCTTACCGTTTCCTTCTTCATTTCTTTTTCCTTCCCGAAGAAACCTTGTATTTCTGCAGGTTCTTCTCAAACAATTCCTTATCGATAATGCAGCATCTGCCCAGCTTATAAAGAGCATCTGCTTCCTCAGCTAGATCCATGACCAAACCACGGCCAATATGGTATATCTTCATACCTTCGTCCGGCCTGAAGAACTGTATCCGCAGACTTGATGGATCCAGCGAAAGGATCTTCTCTCTTAAGATATGATTAATGCTCCTTTCTTTCATGCTCACATCATCTCCCCGGAAATCCTATATGTCTCAAGATACTCGTCAAATATTTTGACATTGATAAGGATCGTTTTATTCAACCTATATAATGCTCCTGCACTTAATGCCTCTTCCATTATCTTGGGTCTCGACATATGATAAGCTTCACACGCATCCTTCACTCTCATGAACTTCTGTCTGGGATCATGTTTCTCTTGCTTAACCAGGCCTCCTAACTGTGTCAAGGTTTCCTTTGGTTCCTTCTTCATTGTGTTTTTCTCCTTTCGAACGTTCATATTTACAATTTCAGACGAAAAAAAGACACTCTCTCCGGAAAATGTTTCCTAAGAAAGTGTCTTGAAATCACATACATTATTCATTTATGGAATTAAGCATCCTATGATGTCAATTGATGTAGGATTTTCAGTTTTGCATTTTTGAGCCCAGATTTCATGCGGCTCCAACACCTCAACCTATCAACCAGTCGTACATGCTCTGATATTTAAGGGCGCTCACCTTCCAGCTGAAGTCAACTGCCATTGCGCGGTCGATCATCTTGTTCCATTCACGCTTGTGGTTGGTATAAACATCATATGCATAACGGATGGTTCCCAGCATCTCATGGGCATTATAGTTAACGAATGAGAAACCTGTTCCGGTGCTCTCATACTGGTTGTATGATTCTACGGTGTCCTTAAGGCCGCCTGTCTCGCGGACAATGGGAATGGTACCGTAGCGGAGTGCCATAAGCTGCGAGAGACCGCACGGCTCAAAGAGGGACGGCATCAGGAAGGCATCCGATGCCGCATATATCTTATGCGACAGAGCTTCCGAATAGTAGATGTTGGCCGAAACCTTGTTGCCGTACTTCCAGTCGAAGTGCCTGAACATATTCTCATAGCGTTCCTCGCCGGTTCCCAGGATAACCACCTGCAGATCCATCTGGCACAGCTCATCCATAACATATGCGATAAGGTCGAAACCCTTCTGGTCCGTAAGCCTGCTTACGATACCCAGCATGAACTTCTTATCGTCCTTATCAAGACCCAGCTCCTCCTGAAGGGCACGCTTGTTCTTAACCTTCTCCTTGCGGAAATCACGCGCATCATACGGGAACTGGATGAACTTATCCGTAGTCGGATTATAGTCTGTATAATCGATACCGTTAACGATACCGCGGAGGTCATTGCTCCTTGCAGTAAGCAGACCGTCGAGGCCCTCACCGTAGAAGGGCATCTTAATCTCTTCGGCATAGGTTTCCGATACCGTGGTAATGGCATCGGCGAACACGATACCGCCCTTAAGCATGTTGGCATCCTTATAGGCCTCAAGCTTATCGGAGGTAAAGTAGTAATCCGGAAGTCCCGAATAAGCCTTAATGGTCTTAACATCCCACTTACCCTGGAACTTGAGATTGTGAATGGTCATGATGGACTTCATGTTCCTGTAGAACTCGCCCTCATGGAAGCGCTCCTTAAGGTATACGGGTATAAGTCCCGTCTGCCAGTCATGGCAGTGAACGATATCGGGCTGGAAACCCACAACGGGTAGGATCGAAAGAGCTGCCTTGCAGAAGAAGCAGAACTTCTCGATATCCCACAAAAGATCTCCGTAGGGCTTGGGACCCGAGAAATAGTGCTCGTTATCAACGAAGTAATAAGTGATACCTTCGTATTCAAGCTTCATGATACCTACATACAGGGTCTTGTTGTCCATATCCATATAGAAGTGGCCTACGTACTCCATCTTATCCCTGTACTGCGATGGGATGCACATATACTTAGGCAATACCACCCTGCAGTCGAAGTATTTCTTGTCAAGGCATTGCGGAAGCGAACCCACAACATCTGCAAGTCCTCCCGTCTTAACAAACGGAACACACTCGGATGCAACAAACAATATTTTCTTCATATACAGCCTCCCTTACATTATTTATTCAGCTTCTGAATACTGTACGCTCCAGTCAGCTATGGATCCGTCTGCCTTCATCTTGTCGATCGAATCGTTGATCTGGTTAAGCAGCTCGGTATTTCCCTTCTTAACGGCGATTCCGTACTCTTCTGTCTCGAATGACTCGGAATCCTCAACAATCTTAAGACCCGGGTTATCCTTAACGTACTTCTGTGCTGTCGCAGAATCAAGCACTACAACATCACACTTGCCGTTTGTAAGCTCAAGAACGGCCTCGGTACCCTTCTTGAAGGCCTCATAGTCATATCCGAGATCCTGTACGCACAGCTCACCGGTGTAGCCCTGGATAACAACTATCTTCTTGCCTTCCATATCGGTAGCCTTGGCAATATCAGAGTCCTCTTTGACTATCATTACCTGTGTTGCCTCATAATAAGGATGTGAGAAATCAACTGACTTTGCCCTCTCTTCAGTGATGGTCATACCTGAGATGACTGCATCGATCTGGCCGTTTGAAAGAGCAATAAGGAGTGAATCAAACTCCATGTTCTCGATCTTAACTTCCTTGCCCGTATCCTCACCTATCTTCTTAACTATTGCAAGATCGATCCCGTCATACTGATCGATGATACCCGACGATGAAACAAACTCAAAAGGCGGGAATTCCGCATTGGTTCCGAATACTATGGCATTCGATTTCTTGGAACCGCATCCTGACAGAAGCGTTGCTGCCCCTGCCAGTACAAGTAAAACCTTTGACAATTTTTTCATAACATTATCCTCCTGTGATATAAAATGTATTGGTTCATCCTAAATTAATACTTTCGATAAAAATGAGATCGTGCGCTCCTGCTTGGGATGGTTCAATACTTCATTGGGAACCCCGCTCTCAAGCACCTTACCTTCATCTATAAACAGAAGCCTCGTTCCTACCTCTCTTGCAAAGCCCATCTCATGGGTAACCACTACCATGGTCATCCCGACAGCGGCAAGCTTCTTCATAACATCCAAAACCTCGCCTACCATCTCGGGATCAAGGGCTGATGTGGGCTCATCAAAGAGCATTATCTCAGGCTCCATTGCAAGGGCCCTCGCTATCGCTATACGCTGTTTCTGGCCGCCCGAGAGGGATGACGGATAAGCGTCCGCCTTCTCGGTAAGTCCTACCTTCATGAGAAGCTCCTGAGCCTTCACCTTGGCCTGGGCCGGTGTGAACTTGCCAAGCTTGACCGGTGCCAGTGTGATATTCTCCATGACCGTAAGGTGGGGGAAAAGATTAAAATGCTGGAAGACCATTCCCATCTTCTGTCTTAACCTGTCAACATCAACGCCTTCCTTGTTGATCTGCTCCCCGCCTATTATGACCTCGCCCGAATCAGGCTGTTCAAGCAGGTTAAGGCACCTTAAAAATGTCGACTTGCCGGACCCTGAAGGCCCGATCACGACAACAACTTCGCCCTCTTTTATCTCCTCGGTTATACCGTTTAATACGTTATTACCGGAAAAGCTCTTGTGTAGATCATTTACTTTTATCATGCGTGCCCCTCCGATTTCCTCAGATATGCCTCATACTTACGAAGGGCCATAGTCAGCAGCTTGATAAGTACAAAGTATATTACTGCCGTTCCCATAAGGGGCATGAAGGCCTCATAAGTGGCACTCTTTATAAAGTCACCCGCCTTCTGGACATCCATAAGTCCCACGTAACCGACAATTGCCGTCTCCTTGATAAGGGTGATGAATTCGTTACCCATTGCGGGGAAGATATTCTTGACAGCCTGCGGAACGACTATATACATCATCGTCTGCTTGGCATTAAGACCCAACGACCTTCCGGCTTCCGTCTGTCCCTTGTCTATCGACAGGATACCCGCCCTTATTATCTCGGAAACATAGGCACCCGAATTGATTCCGAAGGCAATGGCTGCTATTATCCACTTGGACCAGTTGATCGTTGCGAAAACAACGAAGTATATGATCATGAGCTGGGTAACCGAAGGAGTTCCCCTGATCACATCGGTATAGACCTTTCCAATAACGTTAAGCCCCTTCTTTTTGGACAGATTGCACAAGGCTATCAGGAATCCGATAACAATACCTATCGCAACCGCAAGCAGCGATACCTTTATCGTTACCCCTATACCGGAAAGCAGAAGCTTGTACCGGTCTTCGTTAATAAAACATCTTGTAAAAGTCTCTACCAATGTGTTTCCTCTTTTCAGCGTATAAAATCAATATTAGTATTATACACCTAAACATGTGACATAACAATTAAGAACAGTGAAAAAATGTATGAATAACTTATTCTTCTTTCATGCTTGCCTGTGAATACCAAATTCATTACAATTAATTTAAATGATTCTTTAAAACAGGGAGCAGATCAAGATGGGAATACTCTATGATGCCAGAAAACTCAAGGCGCTCGGATTTCTGACCGACCTATGTGCCTATGCGGGCAAGGATGATGATTTTGTCGGTGAGCTGTGGAACGAATTCCTTGCCGAGGAAGGCCTGTATAAGGAATTCGTGTACTATGCGGACAATCACACCTTCCTTGATGAGCTTAAGGTGAGCGGTTATTCCATGTCCGACCTCTATGTGTGGCAGATGGATAAGTATAACATCGTGCGCGAGCTTGGCAAGAACCCGACTGCCTGCAACAAGGAGACCCTGGTCCTTAACGCCTTTCTTGAGTTCTCCAGGATGATCAAGGATCCGGAAGAATATGTCAAAAGAATAGAGTCGGGCAAAGGAAATGACCGACTCTAGAATCATCCGTATTAAACTGTCTTATAAATCAGTACTTACCTATCTCCAGCTTCTCTATGCTGTAGGTATCCTCATACCTTGTCACCACGTTCTTGTGGATCGAGGAATTATTATGTGAGGCCGATATTATCGAAGGAGCCGAAAAATCATACTTAACGCTTCCGTCCTTCTTAAGAACGAAATCAGAGAACCTTACCACTGCCTCGCAGTTACAGGTAACTCCGTCGGCCTGGGTTATCGGCACCTCATAGATCAGATCCAGTTCGTTGTAATCATTTCCGAGCTTACCAGCCTCGTCAGGATTGACTGACTTAAAATAAGCTGCGATTATCCTGGGGGTCAGGTATCTGAAGGTAGCCTGCTGGTTGATGTAAACCGGAACCAGATTGGCCTCGCAGAAGATACGTACTCCGTACTCGTTGGCATCGATGAAGGCCTTCTTGCCGGCTTCAAATGCCTCGCTTATAACCGATGATGGTATCTGGTCAAGGCTTGTGACATAGCTTGCTTCACTGGCTACAGTGTATTCCCTTACGCACTCATCAGCCGATGCATCTATATAGTAGTTGTCATGCAGACGTTCGCCTTCATTAAAATAGCACTTGATCTTAACGGTCTCGCCTTCTGTGTACTTCTCCTTATAATCAACCGCATTGAATACAAGGCTCTTAATAAGAGGATTGGTACTCTTGTTGGTTATGAGCATTGTAAGATCGGGTGAAATACCAAGGAAAGAAACTTCAATGTCCTTAAAGAGGTCGTCCACACTGAGAGGCTGAGCATCCGAAAGGCCTTCCACCGTATAGGTAGCCTCGGAATCATCCACGTTGATACGGAGCCTCTTGGCCAGTTCCTCATCATACAGATAGGATATTACGAAGGTATCACCGTTCTTAAGGTTGTCCATGGGTTCCGCCATGGCCTCGATGCCGGCGGCAAACCTTAGGTACTCGTCGTTCTCAACAACCTTGTTCTTGATAAGGCCATCCTTCTGCTCAAGACGGATCATATCAACCTCATCAAAAAGCATGTCGTCCTTCCTGGTTATGGCAACATGTCCCTTTCCGTTATAGCCTTCATAATTTATTATGAAATAATCAGATAAAATAAGTGCATCTCCCGGAGTGGCATTCACGACTACCAAAGCACCGACGCCAATAATGGCAGCCACGATCGGGATCAGCAGAAACAGCATCCATTTCCTCATATAATTCCCTTTTTTGTTTGCTCCCCTTACATTACAATTCAGAACAAGCTCAAAATTTATATGCTGTTCTGAATTGTCCCCACATGTTACAACTTTGTTAACTCAATTAGTTATAATAACACTATATTATGTTAATTGCAAGCATTTTCATCTCTTTTGCACTTTTTAGTGTATTTTCCGTAATGGAAACACCGCCGAGCATCCTCGCAAGCTCCCTTACGGAAGCCTCCTCGTCAAGCCTTACCACCTCAGTTACGGTGCGGTCATTCTTAACTTCCTTGCTTATAAGGAAGTGGTCATCGGCCATTGCCGCGATCTGCGGCAGATGGGTAATGCAGATAACCTGGCGTTTACCAGAGAGCTGCTTAAGCTTCTCCGATACCTTCTGGGCCGTACGGCCGCTGATACCTGTGTCTATCTCATCGAAGATAAGGGTCCCCACGCTGTCCTTATCGGCAAGGACTGTCTTAAGGGCAAGCATTATCCTTGACAGCTCGCCGCCCGACGCAACCTCATTTAAGGGCCGCATCTTCTCACCGGGATTGGTGCTTATAAGGAATTCAACTGAGTCATAGCCCGAAGAGGTGAGGTTCTCTTCATCGGGCACTACATTGATCTCAAATCTTACATCAAGGAAGTTAAGGTCAAGCAGGGCATCCTTTATATTGGAAGATAAGACTTTAGCCTCTTTAGTCCTTATTTTCGAAGCCTCGCCGCTTAGCTTAAGTGCTTCGCTCCTTAACTCTTCCACTTTCTTCTTAAGACCATTGGTATAAGCCTCGAAGTCGGAATATTTATCGACCATCTCCTGCTGCTTCTTAAGGTATTCATTTATATCCTCAAGCGTATCGCCGTACCTGTCCCTTATGTGATTTACGAGGTTGAGCCTCTCTTCCACCTCCGCAAAGCGCTCGCCGGAGCTGTCTAGCGAGCCCTCGTAGCCCGCCAGGGCCCTGTTAAAGTCATTCAGCAGGCCATCTATATCCGCAAGCTCATCACACAGGTCCTTAAGGTCAGGATCGAATTCAAGGATTCCCTGGAGCTTTGATAAGGCCCGTCCTATCTGGGAGCCTGCTGCCGCCTCGTCTTCATACCCGGATATCCTGTGCACCAGATCGACTGATTCTGCTATCCTTTTGGAATTGGACAGCCTGCGGTATTCGTTCTCAAGAGCTTCGATCTCGCCCTCCTTTATATCGGCCCGCATTATCTCATCAACCTCGAACTGCGCAAGCTCCATGGCCCTGTCAGTGTCCCTGCCGGACGTAAGGGCCTCCTCAAGTTCTGCCTTTACGGCCGTATAATCCCTGAACAAAACGCTTATCTTACCCGTGATATCTGTAAGGGGATCCCCGCAGTAGGAATCGAGTATCTGCTTATGCTTGCTCTTATACAGAAGCGACTGGTGCTCGTGCTGGCCGTGGATATCGATAAGGACTCCCGCAAGGTCCTTAAGGGTCGCTGCCGAAGCCGATTCGTCGTTTATCCTTATGATGCTGCGCCCGTTCATGAGCTTACGCTTTATTATTACGGTATCATCCTCGCATGGGATCATGAGCT
>JBGUQP010000084.1:0-7637 GCA_045131145.1 Lachnospiraceae bacterium
CTTAACCTCGAAGAGGATAACGTAGGTGCCGTACTCTTAGGTGCCGACAAGAATATCAACGAGGGCGATACGGTTAAGACAACCGGACGAGTTGTTGAAGTTCCCGTTGGCGATGCAATGCTTGGTCGTGTCGTTAATGCGCTGGGTCAGCCTATAGACGGCAAGGGTCCCGTACAGACAGATAAATATCGTCAGATAGAACGTGTGGCATCGGGCGTTATCACCAGGAAGTCAGTTGATACCCCGCTGCAGACAGGTATCAAGGCCATCGATTCCATGATCCCCATAGGAAGGGGTCAGCGTGAGCTGATAATCGGTGACCGTCAGACAGGTAAGACGGCAATAGCCATAGATACGATAATCAATCAGAAGGGACAGGGCGTTAAATGTATTTACGTTGCCATCGGTCAGAAGGCATCGACGGTTGCTGCCATTGTTAAGACTCTTGAGGAGTACAATGCAATGGCTTATACGACGGTCGTTGCGGCAACTGCTTCCGAGATGGCACCCCTTCAGTATATAGCACCCTATTCGGGATGTGCGATAGGTGAAGAGTGGATGGAGAACGGAGAGGATGTTCTTGTTATCTATGATGACCTCTCCAAGCATGCGGTTGCATACCGTACACTCTCATTGCTCCTTCGTCGTCCGCCGGGGCGTGAAGCTTATCCCGGTGATGTATTCTATCTGCACTCAAGGCTTCTTGAGCGTGCGGCAAGAATGAGCGAGGAGTACGGCGGAGGTTCCCTTACCGCCCTTCCCATTATCGAGACTCAGGCCGGTGATGTATCCGCATACATCCCTACGAACGTAATATCAATTACGGACGGCCAGATATATCTTGAGACCGAAATGTTCAACTCCGGTTTCCGTCCGGCTGTTAATGCCGGATTGTCGGTATCCCGTGTCGGCGGTGCCGCACAGATCAAGGCCATGAAGAAGATCGCAGCTCCCATCCGTACAGAGCTTGCCCAGTACAGAGAGCTTGCAGCCTTTGCCCAGTTCGGTTCCGAGCTTGATGCGGACACCAAGGAGAAGCTTGCACAGGGCGAACGTATCAAGGAGATACTTAAGCAGCCTCAGTACGAGCCCATGCCGGTTGAGTTCCAGGTTATCATCATCTTCGTAGCGGTAAACAAGTACCTGCTTGATGTGCCGGTTGACAGAGTGGTTGATTTTGAGAAGGAATTCTTTGAATATATAAGGACCAATATTCCCGAAGTTCCCGCATCCATTAAGGAGACCAAGGTTATATCCGATGATGCGGATGCCAAGCTCAGGAAGGCAATTGAGGACTTCAAGGGAGACTTCCTTAAGTAAGAAATTAAGGATACATTGTTTTAGGTAGGTGAATTGTTATGGCCTCGATGAGAGATATAAAAAGGCGTAAGACCAGTATACAGAGTACTCAGCAGATAACCAAGGCCATGAAGCTTGTTTCGACGGTTAAGCTGCAGAGGGCCAAGACCAGGGCCGAGCGTTCCAAGGCTTATTTCAACTGCATGTATGAGACCATAAAGGGTATGATAAGTAAGACAGGTCATATCGATCATCCTTATCTTATCAAGGGTACTTCGGACAAGAAGGCCGTTGTTGTGATCACATCAAACAGGGGTCTTGCAGGCGGTTATAACTCCAATATAGTTAAGCTTGTTACCGGTTCCGATCTTAATAAGAAGGATGTTCTGGTTTATGCGATCGGTAAAAAGGGCCGCGATGTTCTTAAGAGACGCGGGTATACCATTCAGGCCGATTATTCGGAAGTTATAAATGAGCCCCTTTATAAGGATGCAATGGATATAGCGGATGTCCTTTTAGAAGCTTACACCAAACAGGAGATAGGTGAGATATGGCTTGCCTACACGGGCTTTAAGAACACCGTGAGCCATATACCGACACTTATCAAGCTGCTTCCGGTGGATAATACAGAGGAGCAAAAGGATAAGAGTTCTTCGGAGTCGATCATGAACTACGAACCCGAAGAGACCGAAGCCCTTGAGCTTATCATTCCCAAGTATATCTCAAGCCTTATTTACGGTGCACTTATTGAGGCAGTCGCCAGTGAGAACGGAGCAAGAATGCAGGCCATGGATTCGGCAACCAGCAATGCCGAGGAAATGATCGGATCACTGGAACTTCAGTATAACAGGGCCCGTCAGGGTCATATCACTCAGGAGCTTACCGAGATCATCGGCGGAGCTGAAGCACTGAGTAGTTAATTATCATAAGGGGTACCGCTTGCGGTGGATTCCTTATGATGCCTTAGCGGCGAGCGTATCAAAAGAAGTGCGAAGTACTTCTTACATTATATTCAAAAAGGAGAAAAAACAGTGGCAGATAACAACATAGGTAAGATTACCCAGATTATCGGTGCGGTTCTTGATATCAAGTTTGCCGACGGTTCTCTTCCGGAGATAAATGAAGCCATCAGGGTTCCCAAGGGAGACAACTCAGAACTTACCGTTGAGGTTGCACAGCACCTTGGAGATGATACGGTAAGGTGTATAGCCATGGGACCTACCGACGGTCTCGTACGCGGTATGGATGCGATCGCTACAGGTTCTTCGATCAAGGTTCCCGTAGGTGAGAACACGCTGGGAAGAATATTTAACGTACTTGGCCAGCCGATAGACAATAAGCCGGCTCCCACAGACGTTCAGTATTTCCCCATCCACAGGAAGGCGCCTGATTTTGAAGAGCAGTCAACAAACGCGGAGCTGCTTGAGACCGGTATCAAGGTCGTTGACCTTCTGTGTCCTTATCAGAAGGGTGGTAAGATCGGCCTCTTCGGTGGTGCCGGCGTTGGTAAGACGGTCCTTATACAGGAACTTATCAGAAATATCGCAACCGAGCACGGTGGATATTCGGTATTTACAGGTGTTGGAGAGAGAACCCGTGAGGGTAACGACCTTTACCATGAAATGTCGGAGTCGGGAGTTATCGATAAGACCACCATGGTGTTCGGTCAGATGAATGAGCCCCCAGGAGCAAGAATGAGGGTTGGTCTTTCAGGTCTTACCATGGCTGAATACTTCCGTGATCAGGGTGGTAAGGATGTGCTTCTGTTCATAGATAATATTTTCCGTTTTACACAGGCAGGTTCAGAGGTTTCAGCCCTTCTCGGACGTATGCCCAGTGCCGTTGGTTATCAGCCTACGCTGCAGACTGAGATGGGTGCTCTCCAGGAGAGGATCACATCGACCAAGAACGGATCCATTACATCGGTTCAGGCTGTATACGTACCTGCGGATGACCTTACGGATCCTGCACCGGCTACTACCTTTGCCCACCTTGACGCTACAACGGTTCTTTCGCGTCAGATAGTTGAGCTGGGTATTTATCCGGCGGTTGATCCTCTTGAGTCTACATCCAGGATCCTTGATCCCAGGATCGTCGGCGAGGAGCATTACCGTGTAGCCAGGGGCGTTCAGGAGATACTTCAGAAATATAAGGAACTTCAGGATATCATTGCCATCCTTGGTATGGACGAGTTGTCCGAAGAGGATAAGCTTACGGTATCAAGGGCCAGGAAGGTCCAGAGGTTCTTATCACAGCCTTTCTTCGTAGCAGGCCAGTTTACAGGTCTTGAAGGACGTTACGTTTCCATCCAGGATACGGTTCAGGGCTTCAAGGAGATACTTGAGGGTAAACATGATGATGTTCCCGAATCATACTTCTTAAGTGCGGGAAGTATCGATGACGTGCTTGCCAAGGTTAAGGCTAATAAATAAGGAGTGACCGATGGCTGACGACAGAGCTTTTGCATTAAAGATAATCACTCCGGACAGGGTCTTCTATGAAGGCGAAGCCATCATGGTAGAACTTAGGACAACGGAAGGCGAGATAGGTGTCCTTAAGAATCATATTCCGCTGACCTGTGTTGTGGCACCGGGTATATTAAGGATACGCGAGACCGATACCGAGACTAAGACTGCAGCGCTTTTGAGCGGTTTTGTTGAGATCCTCGGTGACTCTGTCACCATACTTGCCGAGGTTGTCGAGTGGCCGGAAGAGATAGATGTAAGTCGTGCCGAGGAGGCAAGGATCCGTGCGGAGAGGCGTCTTGCCGAGAAGGCGGACACCACCAATATGAAACGGGCCGAGCTTGCCCTTCAGAGATCCGTGGCACGTATTGAAGCGGCAAAGAAATAGATATAAGTTTTAGATGAGAAAAAAGCTCCTAAGGGCATTAATAAGGCTTGGCATTCTCTTTGTTATTTCCGTAATATCTGCTCTTATCACATCGCGGGTGATCAACCAGGGCAATACAGATCTTACAGCAGAGATGAAGAAGGCCGGACTGCCCGTGATCTACGTAAATGTAAATGGTGAATACATTAACTGCCTTCATGGATACGTCAGTAAAATGGAAGGCAGTTATTTGCGTGGGAGCATTACTCCCATGTCTGCAGACAGAACAATCCCCATTAAGATAAAAACTTTCGGAAGTGTGGTAACGGATGTCGCTTATGAAGTAAGGACCATGGATATGGCCAGGCTCCTTGAGAATGCGACCTTGTCCGCATCCGAATATAATAATGATGAGATAACCGCAGTCATACCGGTCAAGGACCTTATTGTGGACGAGCAGGAGTATATGCTCGTGATAAAGCTGTCCTTATCGGACGGACGTATAGCATCCTATTACTGCCGGTTCATAGACAAGCCGGAATTGTATCTTACCGAGAAGCTTGATTTTGTCAAGAATTTCTCATCCAAGACCTTTGATAAAGAGGCAGCGGAAGAGATAAGGAAGTATATGGAATCCAATTCCGACGGTGACAACTCAAGCTACGGCTATGTAAACATCCACTCCAATTTCAACCAGCTGACCTGGGGCGAGCTGGAACCGGTGCTCGAGAGCGATAAGGAGTTAAGGATCCTTGACATTGACAGCAGGGATGCTGAGATCATGCTTTCCTATACCGTGTCTGCCAAGGATGAGATGTATGATGTGGAGGAATATTTCTACCTGACAAGGGGATCTGACCGCATATATCTTATGGACTATGAGAGGACCATGGACAAGATAATCGACCACAGGAATGAAGTGGTCGGCAACGGCAAGGTCTTCCACGGTATTCTGTCGGATGTCATTGATTATAAGGAGAATTCCGACGCCAACGTTTTCTGCTTCGTCCAGGAGAGAAGCCTGTACAGCTATGACGGTGATACGAACTCGCTGTCAAGGGTATTTTCATTCAGGGATGAAGAGAATGACGATGTCAGGACATCCTACAAGATGCATAACATCAAGATCCTCTATGTTGACAACAACGGAAATATCTATTTTTCCGTTTACGGATACATGAACAGGGGTCTTCACGAGGGTGAGGCCGGAATAGCCGTATATTATTACGACAGCGTCTACAATACGATAGAAGAGAGCCTTTTTATCCCATATACCAAGTCATACGAGATACTCAAGCATGATGTTGAGAATCTATGTTATGTCAACCAATCGGAAACCCTCTACATTCTCTTTAACGGAACTATATACAGGATCGATATCGAAACCAAAAAGGCGGAGCTTCTTGCAAGCGGACTGAACGAGACAAGATTTGTATCCTCCCGCGATAACAGCATGATAGGCTGGCAGCCTGCCGATAATCTGTATGAGTACAAGACTCTTAAATTCATGTCCTTAAATGCCATGGTACCTGTTGAGATTCAGGCATCGGAAGGTCATATTCTCATACCGCTTGGATTCTTCAACAAGGATTTTGTATACGGAAGCGTCAGGATAGGGGATATAAGGCATGATTCCACCGGAAGGAATGTACTTCCCATGGACTATATCTATATACAGAACTTAAGCGGTGAGATCCTTAAGACCTACCACCATGAAGGGATATATGTTACGGACGTGGAATTCAAGGATAACATCATAAACCTCAAGAGGTCAGTTATCGAGAGGGAAAACGATATCATCTACCAGACGGGTGATGACCAGATACTGAACAATGAGTCGGGGGAAACAACGGACAATGTGTTCAGGAGCCTTATAACCGAGGAGATGGAGACAACCTGGCAGACAGAACTTAAGGTGGGCCAGTCGGCTGATAAGCCCAAGGTTCTCACGACCAAGGAAGTCCTCTATGAGGGAAGCAGATATTTCTATCTTAATGTCAAGGATGTGCTTGACAGATATTACGTATACAGCAAGGGCGAGATAGCCGCAATATATACCGATGCGTCGGATGCGGTATACCTGGCTGAGAACGTAATGGGTACGGTCATAAACAAGGAATGCCGTTATATCTGGAAGAGTAATGACCGTAAGGAAAAGTTTAGCATTGAAAATGTAGGCACCGCCGCACAGCCGGTCGGAGAAGAGACCAGCAGAACAACCCTGTCGGTATGTCTTGATGAGATGATGAAGGCTGCCGGGGTGTATGTTGATACGGCTGCCCTGTTATCAGAAGGCAAGTCGGCCCTTGAAATAATGAAGGAAAACATGGAGAATGCGGTTCCCCTTGCCCTGTCCGGCTGCTCGACCGATGCAATGCTTTACTATGTCGGCACTTCCTGTCCGGTACTTGCCATGGTGGAAAATGAAGAGGCGGTCCTTATTACGGGATATGATAAGAATAATCTTATGATCTACTTCCCCACGGAGGGGAAGATAATCAAGAAGGGAATAAGGGACAGCAGGGCATGGTTCCAGTCAAACGGAAACAGGTTCCTGACATATGCCAGATAAATATGTGAAATAATTAAAGCCGGTTGATTCCTGATCAAACCGGCTTTATGAAACCCTGCGGCAGGCTTCGATATAAATATCTATATCTTCGACTATGTAAGTGGCCTTCTGCTCGTGCAGTGGATCGCATGAATTATAGATATAATCAAGGACATTGTATTTGGAGAAGAGGTCCATCACCCTTCGTCCGCTCATACCCTTCTCATACATATACTGTTCAACGCAGTAGGTCAGAAAATTACCTTCGTTGGTCACCTGATCACCTCCTTGCGGAACATTTCAAGGAGCTTATATTCACTGTAGGTCCATAAGTCATTGTCATCCTGCTCCAGCTGCTCATTCAGCTTGGAATTATAAAATGCGGTGCAGGCCTTGACTTCGTCCCAGCCGAATTCCTCACAGATGAGGGCAACTACCTTGGGTACGAGAAGGATCCTTATAACTCGATAGCTTTCCCTGTTCATTTATTACTTCCCCTTTAAAATCAATATAACTTCCTTTTTTTATTTATCAGGACCCTGGCCGTCTTGAGCTCATCCTTAAGAGACCGGATCATAAGCTCCACATGCTTACGGTGCTCGACAAGCTCGGTCAGGTTCTCAAGATCTTCCTTATGGATATAATCCGATACTACCCGATCGCCGTCCCGGTATTTAAGGTAGTAGTAATCCTTATTGCCGATATGCTTCTCGCAGATGGTTCCCTTGGGAAGAGCGGACTTAATCTGCTCATATTTATTTATCATGTATTCGATGCGTCCGATCTCCCTCGAAACCGTACTTGTCAGTAAACCCATAATCTTGTCCCCTTATTTTCCTATCATACAAGATTTTGTATATTTCCGCAAGATGCCACGGGAGTGGTGTGCCACGGGGGTTGGTGTGCCACGGGGACGGTTCTTTTGGCACGCCTGAGGCAACAGAAAACCATGGAA
>JBGUQP010000085.1:0-3788 GCA_045131145.1 Lachnospiraceae bacterium
GCAGAACTCATCCCATATAAAGTCATATATCTTGCCTACAGCCACACCTAGCTCGTACTTCTCCATATTATCGGTAACATCACGGACTACGGTATTTAACTTGCTGATGATCCACTTATCAACGGGTTCAAGCTCAGCATCGCTCGGTTTCGTTATGGTCTTACCATCCATGTTCATCATTATGAACCTTGATGCATTCCATACCTTGTTGGCAAAGTTCCTGCAGGCCTCAACTTTCTCATAATAGAAGCGCATGTCATTACCGGGTGCGTTACCGGTCATGAGCATAAGACGGAGGGCATCCGCACCGTACTTATCTATTATCTCAAGAGGATCGATACCGTTCCCGAGTGATTTTGACATCTTGCGGCCCTGAGAGTCACGCACAAGCCCGTGTATAAGGACCGTATGGAAGGGCGAATGGCCGGTGTGCTCTATACCCGAGAAGACCATACGTACAACCCAGAAGAAGATGATATCGTATCCCGTTACGAGGACATCAGTAGGATAGAAATAATCAAGTTCCTCGGTTTTTTCGGGCCATCCGAGTGTAGAGAAGGGCCACAGGGCCGATGAAAACCATGTATCCAAAACATCCTCATCCTGTTTAAGATGATTCTTGCCGCACTTGGGACATACAGTGGGAGCTTCCTTTGCAACTATCGTCTCACCGCAGTCTTCACAATACCATGCGGGGATCCTGTGCCCCCACCATAACTGCCTCGAGATACACCAGTCGCGTATCCCTTCCAGCCAGTGAAGATATGTCTTATCGAACCGGTCGGGCACGAACTGAAGCTTACCGTATTCACAGTCACGTCCTTCGCGTGTTGCCTTAAGGACCTCAATTGCAGGCTCAGCCAGCTTCTCCATGGCAACAAACCACTGGGCCTTGGCCATGGGCTCTATGGTACATCCGCACCTGTCGTGTGTACCTACATTATGGGAATGGTCTTCAACCTTCACAAGAAGGCCCAGGGCTTCAAGATCCGCAACAACCTGCTTCCTTGCCTCATAGCGCTCCATTCCTTCGTATTTACCGCCGCGTGCATTGATCGTAGCATCATCGTTCATTATATTGATGACTTCAAGGTCATGCCTCTTACCCACTTCAAAGTCATTAGGGTCATGTGCGGGAGTTATCTTAACAACACCCGTACCGAACTCCTTGTCAACATAGGAATCGGTGATGACCGGGATCTCATTATTCTGAAGAGGCAGCACAACCGTCTTTCCTGCGATCGAGGTATACCTCTCATCCTCGGGATTAACAGCCAAAGCCGTATCACCCAGCATGGTCTCCGGACGGGTTGTTGCTACGACTACGTAGTTATTAAGGTCGGCGTTCTCACACTTCCTGCCCGCAAGCATGGCCTCGGCCTCCTTAGTTCCCGCAACCGGGTAGCGGATATGCCAGAAATGACCTGCCTGTTCCTCATGCTCAACCTCGGCATCGGATATGGTCGTCTGGCATACGGGACACCAGTTAACGATCCTGTTGCCCTTGTATATGAGACCTTTATTGTACAGATTGACAAACACTTCCGTAACGGCCTTATTGCAGCCCTCATCCATTGTGAAGCGTTCGCGCTCCCAGTCACAGGAAGAACCGAGCTTCTTAAGCTGGCTTACGATACGTCCGCCGTACTCTTCCTTCCATTCCCAGGCACGTTTAAGAAAGCCCTCACGTCCGAGATCTTCCTTATCGATCCCCTCTTCCTTAAGCTTCTCGATTATCTTGACCTCTGTCGCGATCGAAGCGTGGTCGCATCCGGGCTGCCAGAGGGCATTATACCCCTGCATCCTCTTAAAACGGATAAGGATATCCTGCATTGTATTGTCAAAAGCATGTCCCATATGAAGCTGTCCGGTGATATTCGGAGGCGGGATAACGATGGTGAAGGGTTTCTTACTCCTGTCAACCGTCGCATGGAAATAGTTCTTATCTATCCATTTCTTATATATCCGGTCCTCCATCCCCTTGGGATCGTAGGTTTTATTCAGTTCCTTTGCCATTTATGTATTCCTCCATCTATAATTTACTGTGATAATTACGTATAAGGTTTCTCCACATTGATGACTGCATAGATATCACCCGGGAGCTGTCTGACTCGCTGCTGTATTATGTCAACCACTTCTTCGTCCGAATATCTGAAATCATAGGGGATGACCAGATCGAATATCAGGTTTGTGTGAGTCGTACCCTGGACCATCCTGAAATCATTTATCCGAAGTGAAGGATCAACATTTGCGACTATGACTCCGACAAAGTCACGCATCCTCATGCTTATCGAATTATCGATCACCATGGGATCCATGTGGATAACGCATTCACAGTTAAGGGCTTCCTTGAGCTTACGCTCTATGTTATCGACAATGTCATGCATTTCAACCAAAGATCCGGTTGCGGGAACCTCGACATGAAGCGATATCATGCTCCGTCCCGGACCGTAATTATGGATCACAAGATCATGCATTCCCAGTATATTGTTCTGGGACAGAACAAACTTCTCTATGATATTGACGTATTCGGGATCGGGCTTGACCCCGAGAAGGGGATCGACCGTTGTCTTAACCGATGATATACCCGAATAAATGATGAACACCGAAACTATAAGTCCGCACCATCCGTCGACGACCACTCCGGTAAACTCAAAGATCACGACCGAAATAAGGACCGCTGTTGTCGCAATGGCATCGGTAAAACTGTCAACCGCTGCAGCATGAAGAGAAACGGATGATATCCTGTTTCCTATCTTCTTATTGTACAGATACATATATATCTTTACACCGATGGATATCAGCATGATCGTAAAGACCGTCTTGGAGGTGATTATATCCCTTGGATCTATTATTCTCGCAACCGAGGTCTTACCCAGTTCAACGCCGAGAACTATTATGATTATCGAAATTATCAGTCCCGAGATATATTCGATCCTTCCATGTCCGAAAGGATGCTCGGTATCCGGCTTACGGCCGGCCATTTTAAAGCCCACGACATTGACGATGGACGAGCCGGCATCCGTCAGATTGTTAACCGCATCGGTTATGATAGCTATTGAACCCGAGAGCATTCCGGCAAATACCTTAACGCAGCACAGGACAATATTCAACAGGATCCCAACGGTACCGCAAACAACGCCATACCCCCGTCTCACACGGTCATCACCGATATTATTGTAATCATTTACCAAAATTTTAATTAGAAGGCTTACCATTTATCTCCTCATCTCCCGATAATAAGATAACTCAAAAGGTTCTCAAGTGCAATATAATTTATGTTAACCTTCGGCCGCCATCAGCTTGTCTATTGTCTCGTATATCTCATCTCTTCCCTGCTTGCTCGCAGCAGAAAACGGGATTATCAGGGTATCCCTGCCACACTTAAGGGTATCCCTTATGACCTTGACATTCTTATCCACCTGACTCCTGTTTATCTTGTCAAGCTTGGTTGCGATGATCATGGGCTCATAGCCATTCGCCAGGATCCATTCATACATCGAAACATCGCCTGCCGATGGCTCATGTCTTATATCTATAAGCAGAAAGACCGTTTTAAGCTGCTTCGAGGTCTTAAGATACCTCTCGATCATCTTCCCCCATTTCTCCTTGACCTCCCTGCTCACCCTGGCATATCCGTAACCGGGAAGATCAACGAAATAGAGTTCACTGTTTATATTGTAGAAATTGATGGTCTGGGTCTTACCCGGCTGACCGGATGTCCTCGCCAGTCCCTTCCGGTTCATAAGAGCATTTATAAGAGATGACTTTCCTACATTACTCTTGCC
>JBGUQP010000086.1:0-2658 GCA_045131145.1 Lachnospiraceae bacterium
CGGGCCTATCGATGCTATCTGGTCTACATCACCAAGGAATACAAGGCTGCAGTCCCTTGCATACCTTAAGATGGCATGAATAAGGTAAATATCTGCCATCGAAGTCTCATCACAGATTATAAGCTTGCCCTTTGGCGTATCACCATTTCTTGCCTCAAGCAGCGCCCTGTGTACCGTCATTGCATCATATCCCGTCGACTGTGTTATCCTCTGTGCAGCCCGTCCCGTGGGTGCGAGCATTATCACGTCGCTTTTATCCATGTTTCCGCCCGCCATAAGAAAACACCGTGCGACGATCTCAGAGATCGCAGTCTTTCCCCTTCCCGGGCCACCCGATATGATAGACATCCTATTGTTTAGCGCAAGCTCAACCGCACTTCTTTGTTCTTTTGTTACCTTAAAGCCGCTCCCTTTGCTTTCTTCAACAATCCTTACGGCTTTATCTATCATTGCTTCATCAATTAAATGCACCGGCCCTTTAGAGCACATGTCATGGATAAGCCTTGCCGTATCACATTCGGTGGCATACATCTTTGGGATATAGATCTTTTCATCATCATTTATAAGCTCATCACTGTTTATGGCTTCTTTTAGCGCTTCCCTAAAAGGTTCCTCAAAGAGTTTTCTTAATTCATAAGCTTTATCTATCTTTTCTGCACATAAAGCATCGATCCTTTTAGCCTTTATAAGTTTCTGCCTTATCCTTCCCCAGTCTGAAAGAGCATCACTTACCGTCTTTTCCTTAAGTCCTTCTATCTTTGGAAGAGGAGATAAAAGATCCAGTGTCCTTTCATAAAGTTCATTTTTTGTAAGATAACAGTCCCCGCCCTGTGCCGCCGTTTCAAGCACGTAGCCAAATGCTGCCATGATCCTTGACTTGCTGTATGGTTTTATACCGCTTGCCATGGCTATGCTGTCAGTCCTTAAAAAACCATACCCGTCAAGATCCTTTTTTAGCCTGTAAGGATCTGTCTTAAGAATGCTTACAGCTCTTTTTCCATATTTATCATATATATCTTCTACCTGTTTTTTAGTTCCGGCGCCATTAAGGAACAGTACGATATCCTTATATTTCCTGTTTTCTTCAAAGCTCTTCTTTGCCTTCATAATGGTAGATTCTCCAAGGCCTCTGACCATCTTTAATTTTTCCAGTCCTTCGTCAGTCTCAAAAAGAGAAAGTGCATCTGCCCCAAAGAGGCTTATTATCTCGTTTGCCTTTGATGCTCCGATGCCCGAGACATATCCGTCCGATAGAAACTTTCGTATCCCTGAGCATGGATCTGCCTCGGATGTAAGGACAGAGCGTATTTTAAACTGGTGGCCATATGCATTGTCTTCCTCATGGCCTTCTAATACTACTGTCATGCCAACAGAGGCGTTTTTAATCACACCTACCGTCATAATGCTGCCATTACATGTCATGACAACATATCTTCCCCAATCATCTTCTTTTTGTGTCAAGATCTTTGAAATCTGTCCGGTTAACATGTCAAACCTCCGATATTATAGGATTTTGCACACTCTCCTCTACTGTCATTTTATCATTCAATTCTGTATCATCAAGAAAACTTGACAGTTTTTGACATTATTTGACAGTCACTTGACATGAACTACCCGCAACCAACTGCGTCGGATTGGGTTTCTGTTATGCCGCTAAGCGGCATGAACCTGCAGGTTCTATATAGCCTGCAGAACAGGGCATGTCCACAATGCCTCTATCCCATTGGGTGACCTTTGGGAATACTTTTCTTAAGATATTTGCTGCACCATTGATGTCAGCATTAGTGACTGTGCCGTCATAGTGCCTGTACAGACCCCTCTTTATCCTCTCCCCGGAAAAGATATAGGTGACCTTATCATCTTTTCTGTATGCCGGTATCAGGTCTCCTGCAAGGAAGTCTGCCTTTGAGGTGTAGCTTTCCTCGGTAGTGACAAATCTTATCCCGTAGGCAGCAAGCTTGTATTTGAGCATGCCTGCAAATATCGTCATCGGTATCTGCACAAAGTTCTGGTTATTGACATGTCCTATATCTATCTCCTGCTTCTGGAATACATTATGTCCCATTATCACTACATCCACATGATTATCCCTGGCATAGTCAGCTATCTGCCGGATTATTTTATGGAACTGATCCTTTATACGGCGGTTCCGCTTGCCTGTAAGCTCGTTCATCCTCTTGGTTCTGTACCTGTTGTTACAGAGCATGGCGGCGGATGAAAGCCTTGCAAGCTCCTTATTATACAGCTGATTGATCGACTTTATGATGCCGCCTTTAATGACAAAAGGCTTCTCACCAAAGTTATTTACTATGGCCGCTATGTTATCAGTACCGGGATCTATAGCCATTACACGCAGGTTATCTATAGAGTCCATATCCTTCAGTTCCTTAAGGATGATATCGTTATCTATGGGCGATATGCCGGCATCTTCCATATCCAGCACGACATCTATGACAAACCTGTCTCCCGTCGGTTTGATACGTACTTCTTTTAGCTTGCTGTTGCCCACTGACATACCGAGGTTAAGCCTAGTCTTTGTCCCTGGAAGCTTAAGATATTTATCATCCTTGACAGTACATATCTGATTTGTGAGGATAGCTGTCCTAAGCACGTTTTCTTTGACATACCTGGGAAGTCTTGGTCTGCCGGTAAAGGCTG
>JBGUQP010000087.1:0-3176 GCA_045131145.1 Lachnospiraceae bacterium
CCTGTCCTGGCGCGGATAGAACATGCTCCCTGTAGGACACACCCTGTCCGTCAAGGAGCTTCTTAGCCTTTTTCCATATTTTCAAGCCGTTCCCCGAAGAAGACTCGGGATTTACCAGCACTTCCATAAACTCACTCCATGTGACACTTCAGCTCTGAGCTAAAGTGTCACATTTTTAGACCGCGTATTATCTCACATATCCTGTCGATCGTCCCGGCTTCAAGATCAGGGTACATGGGCAGGGTCAGCACCTGAGCACTTATCCTCGATGCAACGGGTGTCTCGGAGGGGTCAAACCTTCCCTTGTAGCATTCCATCGCATTGGTGGCGGGATAGAAATACCGCCTTGCCATGATCCCGTTCTTATCTAGCTCATCAAATACGTCATCCCTTGATGCCCCGAAGACTTCAGGATCAAACACAACCGGATAATAGGCGTAGTTGGATATAACGTCCTTATTTATTTCGTTAAGCTTAAGGCCCTCAATTCCCGACAGGCCTTCGTTATACCGCTCATAAACAGCCCTGCGCTTCTTAATGTCATCATCGACATGCCTTAAGTTGCACAGTCCCATGGCCGCGCAGAACTCGTTAAGCTTTGCATTCCCGCCGACTGCACCGGCATCCTCAGGATCGTCACAGAAACCGAAATCCTTATAAGCATACAGGTCTTTCCCAAGCTCTCTATCCCTGTAGCATACACATCCGCCTTCGATCGTATGGAACACCTTGGTCGCATGGAAGGAGAAGCAGGACGCGTCGCCGAAGCTTCCTATCCCCCTGCCCCTGTATGACTCTCCGAAGGTATGAGCCGCATCATAGATGACCTTAAGTCCGTGCCTTTTGGCAAAATCATCTATCGCCTCAACATCGCACACATTTCCGTATACATGGACCGGCATGATAGCGCTTGTATCAGGCCTTAAAGCCTCTTCAAGCTTAGACGGGTCCATTGTATAATCATCGGGTTTAATATCGCAGAATAAAGGCTCAAGGCCGCACCTTACGATCGCATGTGTCGTCGACACAAAAGTAAAGGGCGTGGTAATGACACTGCCCTTAAGTCCCATGGCCTGAATTGTCATCTCCAGTGCCATATGCCCGTTAACAAGAAGCTCGATGTTATCCGCCTTAAGGTAATCCGCAAGCGCTCTCTTAAGCTCCTCATGTTTGGGCCCCATATTAGTAAGCCAGTGGGTGTCCCACATTGACTTTATCTCATTTACATATTCATCCAGCGTTGGCATGGATGACCGTGTTACCAGTATCTTATCGCTCATGCGTCTAAAGTCACCTTCTATTCAAGATTCAGCCTTTTGTCCATTATCCGGTAGCTTATCATGTAAAACAGCACCGCCAGTACATAAACTATGATACCCATAAGGAGGCTGATCCCTATCGATGCCGACCCGAACCGCCCGGGCCTGAAGGCTTCTTTAGCACTGAGCCTTACAGTAAACAGCATAATGAACTGGTTTATCATGTTGGTTGCCATGCTGACCGCAATGTTTATTCCAAAGAAGATTCCCACGGAAGAGAGCACCTTGTTCTTCTTGGCCTGCTGTCCCAGGGAAATGGACGCATAACCCATGAAGATCGAGTAGATGAGGCCGCCTATACCGGTAATGAGCATGACTATGATATAAAGGAAGAAGAGGCCAGCATTTCCGTCGTAAACCATGTCGACATATTCATCGAACATCTCCCGTCCGTATGGCATTATCTCGCGGAAGAACTCACCGGTTGTAGCGGCAAATGACACGATTATGGAACCGATCCCAATGCTCATGACGAGGACACCTATGACCTTCCAGATAAAGGCAATGAGTGCCTTAGAAAGGATAAGCTCATGCGCCGTCACCGGAAGTGTGTGCATAAGATAGCCCTGATCGGTGTAAAGGTTCCTGTAGAACCTTACATAAAAATACAGGGTCGTTCCGACTGACAGGGCGATGATGCCTAAAACATATACCATAACGAAGCTGACGTACATAACGAACATCCACACCGAGCCCGCATCATTCCTCTTGAAAACATCGGTGATGTTGCCTGTTGCGGCAAAGATCACGCCAAGCACAGACAGGACGATGACCGCTCCGTTCAAGATGGTCATCAGCTTCCATGTATCCTTCCATTCATGATAAATAAGCCTGCCTAACATTTGAACACCTCCCTGAAATGCTTATCAACGGACACACCGTACTTATCCATGATCTCCTGCTTGGTCCCGCGAAGAACCAGATGACCCTTCATCAGGAAGATCACTTCATCCAGGATATCCTCGATATCCGATATAAGATGGGTGCATATGATCACAGAGGCATCCCTGTTATAGTTATTTATGATTGTACGGATGATATAGTCCCTTGCTGCCGGATCCACGCCCGCAATGGGTTCATCGAGTATATACAGCTTCGCATCCCTGCTCATCACAAGTATAAGCTGTACCTTCTCCTTGGTCCCCTTGCTTAAGGTCTTGATCCTGGCGCTCTCATCGATGCCGAGGGTCCGTATCATCTCTCTTGCCCGCTCGGGCCTGAAATCTTCATAAAAGTCACTGAAAAAGTCGATCAGACCGGCTACCGTATTCTGTGCTTCTAAGTAAGTCCTCTCAGGAAGGTATGAAATGATTGATTTTGTATATGGGCCGGGGGTCCTTCCCTCTATCAGGACCTCGCCCTTAGTAGGCTGAAGAAGCCCGTTCATCATCTTTATTATCGTTGTCTTGCCCGATCCGTTGGGCCCCAGCAATCCTATGATGTGGCCGGACTCAATCGTCAGGTTTAAATTGTCAACGGCGGGTCTTTTCCCGCCATAGCTTTTGGTAAGATTATGCAGTTCCACCAGTGTACTCATTTTTCTTCCTCTATTTCTCCAAATATTCCCGCAGTTTTTCCTTATCAAGTATCTCCTGCAGGTCACCCCTTGCTATGGGCCTTGTGATAAGCCCCACCGCTCCCGTATCCTTTTTATGCTCGAATACGTACTTCTCCTCCTCATATACCATAAAGTAGACCGGAACCTTCTCCATTTCCTTATATGACCTGACTATCGAGAGGATCTTCTTTGTATCCATAACGGTCATGTAGCAGTCAAGGAAAATGATATCCGGAAGATGGGTGTTCATATAGAAGATCGCTTCCTTGGGGTCCGAAAAACAGGCGCACTCGTAGTCC
>JBGUQP010000088.1:0-2833 GCA_045131145.1 Lachnospiraceae bacterium
TAGACAGCATTGTCAGGGTAAAGAAAATGTAGTAGCGCAGCCTGTGCCTTTCCTTCTTCATATATTCAATTGAGAAGATGAGGTTCATAACCCATGTCGCCACGGTCAGGATAAGGAAAAAGAGCCCCAGGGCATCGGTCCTTATCAGTATGGGTATGTCCTTAAGTAAATATATTTCCATCACTCAAATACCTTAAGTCCTGTCTGGATCGTGTATGCTATCGGAGAAGACAGGATCCCTAAGAAGAAATTGAATACTATAAAGCATATTAATGCAAAGATCATATTTGTTGACGGCTTGTAGGAAGGATCTTTATATTCCGTGTTCCTGGGCGTATATACGGATATGACCGCCCTGATAAAATAAACTGCATTAAGTATTGTGGATATAGCCAGAGTTATCATGGCTATCCACATCTTGGCCCTTACGGCCGTAATAGCCGCTTCGGCAAAGTACACCTTACTCGTAAAACCTGCAAGCAAGGGTACGCCGACCATGGAAAACGCGCCGACCGCAAAGGCAAGTCCTGCCAGAGGATTCCTGAATCCTGACCCCTTAAGGTCCGAAAAATCCTTGGATCCCTGGGATACCTCGACCAGACCCCTCTGGGCAATGAAAAGCATTGATTTTGTCGCTCCATGGGACATGATATGAAAGATGGCCGCTACCATTCCCGCATTGGAACCAAGGCCTATTCCCATGTAGATATAACCTATCTGGGCTATCGACGAGTAGGCGATAAGGTGGCGGACATCCGTCTGTCTTATGGCTGCCACTGAACCCATGATCATACCAATGATACCGAATATGAAGAGGATGTTGGTGATCTTATGCCCCACCATGACATCCATGCCTATAACACGGTAAAAGATCTTGATAAGAAGGAAGATATATCCCTTGCTTACTAGTGATGACAGTATAGCCGATGATGATGCCGTGGAATAGCCGTAGGCTTCCGGCAGCCAGCTGTGAAAGGGGTACAGTGCACTCTTAATGGCAAGAGCGACGCTCATAAGACCGATAACGACCGTAAGCGGAATTGCATACTCACCGCTCTCGTTAAGCAGGATAACCGCCTCATGGATATTGGGCATAAGGAGCTGGCCCGTGATAGCATACAGCATACTGATGCCTATGAGGAGAAGACCGGATCCAAGCAGGCTCATGATCATGTACTTGGTCGCGGCGACAAGAGTGTGGCCGTTGCTCCTTATCATAATGAGGGCACAAGCTGCCATAGTGTTTATCTCGACAAAAACATAGGCGGTAAAGAGGTCGTTGGTATAAACAAGTGCAAGCAGAGAAGCCATCATGAGGTTTATCATGATGAAATAAAGGTTCATCTTATCTTCCCTGATATCATCATTCTGACCGCGGATACCTCCGATGACCGATAAGAGCATGATCACGGAGAAGAATACGGCCATCAGGCCTTCAAGGCATCCGGCCCTAAGTTCGTTACCCCAGGGGGCCGGGAACTTACCCATGACATACACGAAGGATCGTCCCAGAAATACGGTATATCCGAGCACACAGCAGCTCATGACAAGTACCGTACACAGGATAGCGATCGAAAGCTTCCTTGATGTCCTTCCCTTAAGGGCTGAACTTATTATGCCTCCGCCCATACACAGTATTATCGAAAAGGGGACAAAATTTTCAATAAAGCTCATTCCTTGTCCTCCATTTCGAGTTCTCTCTTATACTTGTTGCGACCCGGAGTGTCCTTCTTGGATCTTAGGGATATTTCATCGATATCAAGTGTATGATATCGTTCGTAAAGCCTTATAGTTATGGAAAGCATGAGTGCAGTGACCGACACCGAAACAACGATACCCGTAAGTACGAGGCCCGCAGGTATGGGATTTATGTAGGCATCCGTGCTCATCACGTTGTTTACGATTATGGGAGCCTTTCGGCCTTCTATATATCCCTTGCTGGCAAGGAAGAGGTATACTGCCGTATCCATTATGTTAAATCCTATGATCTTCTTGATCATGTTTCTGTGGAGCATAAGGGTTGTGAATCCGACCGAAAAAAGGATCACGGCAACAACGGAATAAATATTGTAAAAGAAATTGGGTCCGAACATCACAGTCCCCCCTTTCTGAAAAGGGCGTAGAAGGCATACATGGTGCATGCTACCTCGGTACCGACAAAAATATTGATAAAGAGTATAAGCCCCGAGCTTATGATATTGCCGGGTGTTCCAAGCGGGATATGATTATCGTATCCGTGGGAACCCATATAAAAATAGTAGGAAAGGCAGCATACATAGAAGCAAAGGGCACTCACTTTGGCAACCTTATAAACATGCTCGTTCATGAACTTCTGGGTTTTCTTAAATCCGAAAGCAGAAACATACATGATAAGGCCGGCTCCCAGGATCGCGCCGCCCGAGAAACCGCCGCCCGGAGACAGATGGCCGTTTAATATCACATATATGCCGAACACAAACACAACAGGAACCAGGAAGGATGCAACCTTCTGGATTATGATGTCGTTCTTGGGCTCAAGATACCGGTCGAAGGCATAGCTTGACTTTTTCTCCTCTCCCTCAGCGATAAGCAGAAGGATCATGACACAGCTTGCCGCGATAAAAAGAACATGGGTCTCACCCATAGTATCGAAACCCCTGTAGTTAAGGATAAGACCGGTTACGATGTTGACCGCTCCCGTTTCCTCCTGTCCTTTCTCTATATATCTTTCTACGACCTCATTGTTGGCCGGGTTATCCGCCTCACCGAACCTGGGTATCCACGATACCGTGACCATGAGCATTCCCATCAATGTTGCACACACCAGGACTGCAATAAACCCATACAGCTTATG
>JBGUQP010000089.1:0-6361 GCA_045131145.1 Lachnospiraceae bacterium
ATATAATCATGGTCGGCAAGGAAGAAAAGATAATGGAGGGTGCGAAGTGGCTTGAGCTTGACCTTTCAAGGATCAAGGTGGTAGACCCGGAGAACACGGATAAGTTCGACCTGTATGCCGACACGCTCTATGAACTGAGGAAGAATAAGGGTATGACCCCAGAGAAGGCAAGGGAGAGGCTCCTTACCGATTATCTTATGTTCGGTGTAATGATGGTAAAGATGAAGGATGCCGACGGTATGGTTGCCGGTGCATGCCATGCGACTGCCGACGTTCTCCGTCCGTCACTACAGGTATTGAAGACTGCTCCCGGTGTTGAGCTGGTTTCGGGTTTCTTTATCCTGGATGTGCCGAACTGCGATATGGGAGAGAACGGAACCTTCCTATTTGCAGACTGCGGACTTAATCAGGATCCCAACTCGGAAGAACTTGCAGCCATTGCCAATTCATCGGCCAAGTCATTCACAAACCTTATAGGAGGCAAGCCCATTATCGCAATGCTGTCCCATTCGACCAAGGGATCGGCAAAGCATGAGCTCGTCGACAAGGTGGTAAGGGCAACGGAGATAGCAAAGGATAAGTATCCCTACCTTAATATAGACGGAGAATTACAGACGGATGCGGCCATAGTTCCGTCTGTTGCAGCCACCAAGGCACCCGGAAGCGATATAGCCGGACATGCCAATGTTCTCATATTCCCCAATCTTGATGCGGGAAACATAGGTTATAAGCTGGTTGAGAGGCTGGCCAAGGCCGAAGCCTACGGCCCTATGCTCCAGGGACTTGCAAGACCTGTGAATGACCTGTCAAGAGGCTGTACGGCCGATGATATTGTCGGCGTTGTGGCACTTACGGCAGTTCAGGCCCAGATTTCATAAGGAATTTCAAAAATCCGTTGACAAGGACCGTCCGGGTATGTATAATCAATCAAGTATGAGGAGCGACGATTGGCCGCCTGACGAGAGTGAGGGGGCGTTACCTAATACACATGATTGGATATATATGTGATCGGATGGGAGGTGTAAGAAATGTCAATTTGTCCTAAGAATAAATCATCCAAGGGCCACAGGGATCAGAGAAGGGCCAACTGGAAGATGAGCGCTCCTGCACTCGTTAAGTGCAGCAAGTGTGGTGAGCTTATGATGCCTCACAGGGTATGCAAGGCTTGCGGTTCATATAACAAGAAGGAGATCATTCCTCAGGATTGATCGATATTTTCATGATCTTAAAATCGGGAGCGGCAGCTCCCGATTTTTTTTATGCTGCGATCAATTATTGTTTTTGTAATTAGGCTGACTGGCTTCTTGATTTTTGAGAGAATCTTGGGTATAGTAATCTGAGGATCAGTTTCTTAAAACAAAGGTGGGAATATGGTTAACGTAGCTGTTGATGTTATGGGTGGTGACAATGCTCCCGTGGAACCCGTTAAGGGAGCAGTGATCGCGATCGGCGAGAACAAGGATATCAGGGTTTATCTCTGCGGCAAGAAGGATGTTATAGAGAAGGAGCTGAAAAAATATCAATATCCTGCTGACAGGATTGAGATAATCGATGCACCTGAAGTCATAGAGATGGGGGAACCGCCAGTCATGGCAATAAGGAAGAAGAAGGATTCTTCCATTGTCAGGGGTTTAAACCTTGTGAAGGAAGGTACATGTGATGCCTTTGTTTCGGCAGGGAGCTCGGGAGCTATCCTTGTCGGAGGCCAGGTTATCGTGGGAAGGATCAAGGGAGTGGAACGGCCTCCCCTTGCACCTGTTTTCCCTACCGATAACGGAATATCAATTCTTATAGACTGTGGGGCCAATGTTGATGCCAGGGCTTCGCATCTCGTCCAGTTTGCCAAGATGGGAACCATATACATGGAGCATGTACTTGGTGTTAAGAATCCAAAGGTAGGTATCCTCAACATAGGGACCGAGGAGGAGAAGGGTAACATGCTTGTCAAGGAAGCGTATCCCTTACTGAAGAACTGTCCCGATATCAATTTTATAGGAAGTGTTGAAGCCAGGGAGATCCCCAAGGGAACGGCGGACATTGTTGTATGTGAGGCTTTTGCCGGGAATGTGGCCCTTAAGATGTATGAAGGAGTGGGTTCCACAATGATAGGTGCACTTAAGGAGACATTCACCCAGTCGCTTGCCACCAAGCTGGCATATCTGCTTGTCAAGCCTGCACTGAAGAAGACGCTTAAGAGGTTTGATGCGACCGAATACGGCGGAGCTCCTCTTTTAGGCCTTAAGGGACTGGTTGTCAAGACACACGGTAATGCAACCCATAAGGAGATATCAACATCGATCATCCAATGTGTTACCTTTAAGGAGCAGGAGATAAACAGGAAGATAAACGATACTATAAATATGTTGGACGATCAGGGGGCATAGGGCAATGGAATTTGAAAAACTTAAGAAGATAATCGCGGAAGTACTTAATGTTGATGAGAATGAGATAACAGAGGATACAAGGTTTACGGATGATCTCGGAGCCGATTCACTGGATGTCTTTCAGATAATAATGGGTATCGAGGAAACATTTGATGTAGAGATATCCAATGAAGATGCGGAGAAGATCGTAACTGTCGGAGATGTCGTCGAACAGATCAGGAATGCATTAAGTTAAGCATTTAAAAAAATGTGCTTGCAGCACATTTTTTTATTGTGAATGGTATTTCCCATATAACGGAGCAAATGATGAATAAAGAAGAAGGATATAAGGAGCTTGAGGAGAAGCTGTCTTATGAATTTAAGGATAAGAGCCTTATAATAAGTGCGTTGACGCACAGTTCATTCAAGAACGAGAAGCCTCATATAAGAGATTACGAGAGGCTTGAATTTTTGGGAGACGCAGTGCTTGAGCTGACCGTCAGCGAATTTTTCTATAAGGACAATCCGGACATGAAGGAAGGGGACATGACCAAGATGCGGGCATCCCTCGTATGCGAGCCGACACTTGCCTTCTGTGCAAGGGAACTGTCGCTTGGGGATTATGTATTCCTGGGCAAGGGTGAGGAGAAGACCGGTGGAAGGGGACGTGAATCCATTATTTCCGATGTCTTTGAGGCTATCATAGGAGCCCTTTACCTTGACGGCGGGATAAGCACCGCAGGTGACTTTATAAGAAAGTATGTCCTAACCGATTACAGGAACAAGATCGAGTTCAGCGATTCCAAGACGACCCTCCAGGAATTCGTTCAGGATAAAGGTTTAGAGATGGAGTACGAACTCATAAGCGAGTCGGGGCCCGACCATCATAAGAAGTATACTGTCAGGGTATGCATTGGCGGTAAGGAGATGGGGACCGGTACGGGGTCCAGCAAGAAGCGGGCGGAACAGAATGCCGCCTATGAGGCATTAAAGTATTTTAGGGAAAGCTAGAAAGAGAGAAACAGATGTATTTAAAGAGTGTTGAGATACACGGATTCAAATCCTTTGCAAATAAGATAGTCTTCAATTTCCACAACGGTATCACCGGCATAGTCGGTCCAAACGGAAGCGGTAAGTCGAATGTTGCGGATGCGGTAAGGTGGGTACTTGGTGAACAGTCTGCCAAGCAGCTTCGCGGATCGAACATGCAGGATGTCATCTTTTCCGGAACCGAAATGCGTAAGCCCATGGGCTATGCCTATGTTGCCATAACTCTTGACAATTCGGACCACAAGCTTCCGATCGACTTTGAAGAGGTGACCGTATCAAGGCGGGTATACAGGTCCGGTGAGAGCGAATATCTTATAAACGGATCACCCTGCCGGCTTAAGGATGTTTATGAGATGTTCTACGATACCGGTATCGGTAAAGAAGGCTATTCGATAATAGGTCAGGGTCAGATAGAGAAGATCCTAAGCGGCAAGCCGGAGGAGAGGCGTGAACTCTTTGATGAGGCGGCCGGTATAGTCAAGTTTAAGAAAAGGAAGGCAACTGCCCTTAAGAAACTTGCCGATGAGCAGGCAAACCTGGTGCGTGTTAACGATATACTGGCAGAGAAGGAGAAGAGGGTAGAGCCCCTTAAGCGTCAGTCAGATACTGCCAAGGAATACTTAAACCGTAAGGAAGAGCTTAAGACTTATGATGTCAATCTGTTTCTTTTAAATTCCGAGAGATCAAAGATCGGGCTTGATGAACTGGCAGAAAAATTAAAGATCGCAAACGGCGACCTTGAAGACAATAACGGAAAATACGAGAGCCTTAAGAATGAGTACAGTGAGGTCGAAGCGGAAATTGCGGGGCTTGATGAAGAAATAGAGAAGAGGCGTTCAAGTCTTTCACAGGGCGCTGTCATGAAGGAGCGTCTGGAGAGCCAGATAAACGTAAACAGGGAAAAGATCAATTCCGCCAAAACAAACATGGGTCATTACAATGACCAAAAAGAATCATTAAACACAAGGCTTTCAGAACAGCAGAAGGAGAAGGAAGGATATGATGCCGTAAAGAGCAGGACAGAAGGCTCGCTTAAGGAACTGGTAGCAGTAAGAGATGAGGCCAAGACCGAACTTGAGAAGGTACAGGGCAGGATAGAGGAATTAAGCACCGGGATTGAGAAGAACAAGAATGCCATTATTGAAATGCTCAACGAACGAGCGGCTATAAAGGCTGATCTTACCAGGTACGATACCATGCTCGAACAGGCCAAGATCCACCGGGCAGAGGTACAGAGCAGGCTCCTTCGCATAAAATCGGAAGAAAAGGAACAGGAAGAAGAGCTTAAAAAGCTGTATGATGATTTAAATGAGATCAATGCCTCTATCTTAAAGACCGATCAGGAACGGGAGGTCTTAGAGGAGAAGCTGGCGGAATTCAAGACAAGTCTTGAAGAAAACGACAGGCTTCTTTCCGAAGCCCAGATCTCATACCATAAAGAGAAGTCACGCCTTGATGCAATGAAGAACATAGCCGAGCGCTACGACGGGTACGGCGGTGCCATCAAGCGTGTTATGGAACAAAAGAGCAGTAACAAGGGAATCATCGGTGTGGTTGCGGACATCATAACCGTTGACAAGGAATACGAGACAGCCATTGAGACAGCTCTTGGAGGCAATATCCAGAACATAGTCACGGAGGATGAGAACGTTGCCAAGAAGATGATAAACTTGCTAAAGGAACAGAAGGGCGGACGTGCGACTTTCCTTCCGCTCACAACTGTCAAGGAAAGGGGAGAATACGAGAGGCCGGAAGTCAGGGATGAGAAGGGCTTCATCGGTATGGCATCGGAACTTGTCCATGCGGACAAAAAGTATGATGACGTGGTAAGCCAGCTCTTGGGAGCGATAATAGTGGTCGATCATGTAGACAATGCCCTGAAGATGGCGAAGAAGTATAAGTATCTGCTAAGGATAGTGACCCTCGAGGGTGAGTACTTGACACCGGGCGGAGCCCTGGCAGGCGGTTCCTTTAAGAATGCGAGCAATCTCCTGGGAAGGAAGAGGGAGATCGAAGAACTCGAGGGTACCGTAAAGAAGGCCCTTAAGAAGATAGAAGAGATAATGGACAATATAGAGTCCGTTAAGGAAAACCGAAGGGAAGTAAGAAAAAGGATCGAAGACCTTCAGGAATCGCTTAAGGAACAGTATATTAAACAGAATACGGCCCAGATGAGCGTTGATCGTGCCAACGAGATAAAGAACGAGACCATGAACGGCTATCTGCAGCTGGAAGAGGACAACAGGGATGTTGAGCAGCAGGTGCTAAAGATCAACGAAGACAAGGAAGCAACGGATAATAAGCTGAGTGAATCCGAAAAGAATGAGAAGGATATAGAAACCTATATAAATGAGTGCGGTAAGGAACTTGAAACCTTAAGGGATACGGAGACTGCCCATGTGTTAAAGGTTACGGACATAGACCTTAAAGTAACATCCCTTGAGAGGGATCTTGAACATGCCGATTCAAACGTTGCCCGTGCCCATGGTGAGATCGTAAGGCTAAAAGAGGAAATAGAGGGCATAGACCAGAAGATAAGGTATGAGGAGAATGAGATAGAACTCCAGCAGAATAACATCCTTGAGATCGAGAAGACTCTGGCGGCATCATCCGACAGCAAGGATTCGGATGAAGAGTCAATGAAGCAGGCCATCGCCAGGAAGGAAGAGCTTACCCATAAGCAGAAGACCTTCTTCGAGCAGACGGATGCCCTTACCAAGGCGATCACAAACCTTGAGAAGGAAGTAATGCGTCTGAACACTCAGAAGGAAAAGGTTGAGGAAGAGCAGGAGAAGCTCGTCCAGTATATGTGGAATGAGTATGAGCTGACCCTTTCTGCAGCTTCCGAACTAAGGAATGAGGATTATAATGATCCCATAGTTCTAAGAAGGTCGATAGGAGAAGTCAGGGATAAGATAAGAAGACTGGGGGATGTAAACGTAAACGCC